>JAJRTC010000143.1 GCA_024278445.1 Nitrospirota bacterium | reverse complement strand
GGTCTTCGTCTATCCCCGCTGACGGCGCGAAAAAACGGGATACGAAATCAACGTTAGCTTCGTTGCTTTTTGCGGTTACGATTACGCCGCGCGTTTTTGCCACTTCCGCCAGGATTTTAAAATCTGGCGCAACCGCCAACAACTGGCCGCTTCTCGTGTCGAAACGTATTGCGCTGTCTTTATAGACCTCGCCGATCTCCCACAACACATGTGCAGAAGCCAGCGTCGCATGACCGCATAAATCTACTTCCGTCGTCGGCGTGAACCAGCGAAGGCTGTATGCGTCACTATTTTTTACAAGGAACGCCGTTTCAGACAGGTTTATTTCGGCTGATATGTTTTGCAACAGCTCATCGCTCGACCGTCTCCTCGATCCGAAGAAAACGATAACGCTGGCCACCGTAGAGAAAACGGCGAAAGTTCAGGGGAAAAGGATTGTTGTGGAGTTGGTGTAGCGGTTTGGCTAGTGCCTAATTACCAGGCATCTATTTGAGGCACAATCATCTTCATTTCCAAATTCAAATCAGCGGCAAGCAACCCACTCGATGACGCATAAAAGGGAAGACCTCCCCATTCCTCCTTGTTATCGCCCCTTTAAATGATGTATCTTTACCGTTTGTAACTCTTAACCGGATATATGGAAGTGGATGATAATATCGGGCCGTTAACAGCTTTCGTTTTAGGCGTTTTACAGGGGCTCACGGAATATCTGCCGGTCAGTTCCTCCGGGCATCTTGTTATTGCGCAAAACCTTTTCGGGATAAGCGAGCCTGAACTTTTCTTTGACGTCATCCTGCATGTCGGCACACTGCTGGCCGTGATCTGGTATTACTGGAGCGATATCACCAACGCTACAAAAGACGCATATCAAGGCGTAATGGAACTTAAAAACGGCGTTGGGTGGAGCCGTGTAAACGAAGCTTATCCCGGTTTTCGGCTTTTCTTTCTTCTCATTGTCGCCACTATCCCAACCGGTTTATTGGGCGTATTGTTCCAGGACGAGTTCGAGGCGATGTTCGGCTCCGTCAGGTGGGTCGGTTTTATGCTACTTGTAACGGGAACGTTTCTTTTTCTTACACGATTTACAAAAGCTAACGGCAAAGGAATTGTACAAGTGGCGCTGTGGGAGGCGCTATTAATAGGTATCGCACAAGGTTTTGCAATAACGCCTGGCATAAGCCGCTCAGGCGCGACAATCTGCGTGGCGCTTTTTCTTGGAATCGGGCGGGAAACAGCGGCACGATTTTCATTTTTACTATCTATTCCCGCTATTGTTGGCGCGCTGATTTTAAAATTCGACATAAGCGGAAATGGTGTTAGTGCATTTGGCCTTGGAGTAGGATTTATAACGTCACTGATAGTCGGCTATGCCGCGTTGTCATTACTTGTAATGCTCGTAAAAAAAGGCAAGCTCCCGATATTTTCTTATTATTGCTTCATTGCAGGAATTTTTACGTTGTTTTACGTTGCATAAAGCACTAACAACACTGACAGTTCCAAAGCTTTATGTTGCTTTATCGCTTGTACTACTTTTATTTAACTTATGATAGTATCTGTGATCTCTCGGTCGGGGCGTAGCGCAGCCTGGTAGCGCACCTGAATGGGGTTCAGGGGGTCGGAGGTTCAAATCCTCTCGCCCCGACCATTTTTCAATGACTTACGCTTTTCGGGTCGAGTTTTACCCCCCATATTCCCCCTAAATGCTTCCCTTTTTACGCATTGATATATGAGGAATATTTTGTGGAAAGGGATACAAAATGCCGGCTTACAAACGACACAACACTAAGTACAAAGACGTTTTCTACCTGCAAACAGGAACCGGGAAAAAGTTCTACATTCGCTATTACCACCCGGTCACGGGCAAACGTGTGGAGGAGCCTGTCGGAATAGCTCCCTGCATGACGGTCGCAAGGGCGAATCAGGTTAAGCTCCGCCGGATGATCGGCGAGCCTTCCAATAAGGATCGAAGAGAGGCCAGAAAAGAAGATGAAAAGCGGGAAAAAGGACGATTGACTATCAACCGTATCTGGGGAATTTACCTGGAGGGCAAGGGTAATTACCGGTCGAGATACACGGAGGAAAACCTGTACGATAATCATGTCCGGCCCAATTTTGGCGACAAGGAGCCTTCACGTATTTCTCCTCTGGATGTCGACAGAGTCCGCATACGCCTTTTCAAAGCGGGCAAAAAGACCACGGCCGTACACGCTCTTGGCCTCCTGCGTCGCATCTCACAATTCGGTGTAAAAAAAGGATTGTGCAATAGGCTGACATTCGACCTGGAGATCCCTAATGTAAAAAACGAACGCACAAGCTTTTTCTCCACTGAGCAAATTCCGAGGTTGGTCGATTCCGCCTCGCGTGATCAGGACGGGCAAATCAAAGATATTATTCTCACCGCCTTGTACACCGGTTTGCGCAAAAGCGCCATTCTCCGGTTGGAGTGGCGCGACATCGATTTTGAACGGGGATTGATCTATCTTCGTGATCCAAAGGGCGGCAAGGAAGGTGAAGTAGACACGATTCCTTTATGCAATCAGCTAAAGACTATTTGTGTGCTTTTAAAGAGGCGGGGAGAAGAATGTATATTCCCCAGTCGTATAGGTGGTCATCGTAGGGATCTTTCAGAGTCATGGTACAGAGTTCTTGCAAGGGCCGATTTGGAAGGTTTTCATTTTCATGACTTGCGTCACACATTCGCTTCGCATCTTGCTTCCAGCGGCAAGGTAGACATGTATCGTTTGCAGAAGCTGCTTACGCACAGAAATCCACGCAACACCCAGCGTTACGCTCATCTCCACGACACCGCTCTGAAAGAAGCCGCAGGCGTGGCCGGGGATTTGATGTCAGGGATATTGAACAATACAGCAGAAGGTAAAGAACGTTCTCGCCGCAGCTCTAAAAATGAAGGGTAACACGATGAACCTTTTATAAAATGGTTGTACGCATCATTTTTATCTGTTATCTGGCATCTTATAAATTGTCTTCATAAAGTTAAACACCTGCTTGCCACGAAAGGTGGACCGGCTAAAAGGCATTCTATTATCCCATCCGCATAGCGTTTCCCAGGAAAATTAGGCGGCGGGATAGTAGACCATAAACGTGGTTGAAAAAAAAATCTACCAGCGCAGAACTAAATGGATTTCGTTTTCACTGTTTGCGTCACAACCACGCTTCCGTGTTGGCAAGCTCAGGTAAGGTAAACCTGTATATACAATCTTGCAACGACTCTTGACCCATCTCAAACAATAGACCACCGAGCGATACACCCATTTGGTTCAACATAAAAATAAAATCGCCCAGGCATCAGAATTGGTCATAGATGCGTTTAACGATTCATCTACAAAATAGGGATAACCTGTTATTCCCACGGGCCACCGGTTTTCCATTTCGCGTCAAAAGAGCGGCCTGTCGGCAGGGCATCCGCAATTGGTCCAAGATAAAGAGGCTATTTAAGAAACTACTTCTGAAAAATCTTCCGTGGTATCCGATAATTTGTTTCTGCGAATAAACGCACGCCATTGCACGGCTTTTGTTTCATCTTTGGCAAAGTCACTTGTAAAGGGAATCGGCTTTGACGGAATTTTTGTTCCGCGCGTGGAAAACGTTTTTGCGACGGCCTCTGCCAGTATCCGACCTTCAAAATCAAACTGTCGTGAGAGGAACCAAATATCTAAAAAGTCTTTCATCCGGCTGTTTAAGTTTCCCAAGTTAACCATGGCTTCGAATTTCTCAGCAATGGAGCTTTCTCGGCTATAACCATATAAGCGCGGAGCCGGTAGTTCAAGAATCGTCGGACAATCGATCAGCTCAGACTATCGGGTTCAACATCATGAAGGCATACGTCCTTTGCCATGATTATCATGGCGTCAACGTTGTTATCGGTTCTGCCGAGAAGATCTATATCTATTGTGGAGCGCTTCGTTAAAAGGCCGGTTGTCCACCCTGGCTTTATCCAGGAGTCGTTGCCGAACAGAGGCCGCGATATTCCGGCGCTTACTTTTGCTAACACTATCGCCTCAAGGTATGGTTTCATCACTTTCTCGATACGGCAAATACGGGCGTACTTGAGCAGGTCATCGGCCTTGAATGGTTTGCGCGCTTTATAAAGATTCAGAGACTCAAGAACCACATCCATCCCCAGCTTGTTTCGGAATTTGAAACAATCGGCCAATGATTTTTCTGGAGAATATACTCGCAGAGAAACGCCGTCTATCTCATGTTTTTCAATGCCTGCCTTGAAGTCGGCTCCAGAAAAACGCTGAACAGAAATCGGTGGATAATTTATTCGCGGCGTCTCTACTCCCTTCTCGATTACGATTGATACTTCGTGTGGAACCGCTGTGGTGATCTTGTGAAAAGCCAAGGCCGAAACAAGGCATACAATAGCTTTGGGAGCTCGCAGGGCCACCGTTACAAGGTCAGGCTCCGAAACAGGAGGAAGCTCGGCGAGCCTATAAACGCCACGAGAAACTTGCTCAAGGATACCCTTGTCACGCATGGAGTATAGAGTGTAGCGATTTATTCCCATCTTCAGCGCTTCAGCCATACGAATTCGCCCACCACGATCCTTGATATTTTTCAGAATCGTTTTAAGGCGATCATGACGAAGACGCATTTGTTACAGGAGGTAAGAGATATGAGATTTGAGGAGATTTACGGAAGGTGGCGTCGCGGGGCTCATCGCAGGAAGCGCGAACGAAAGCTGATGACCGGGATAAAGTATGGATAACAAACCGGACAGATAACGTGCTACATAAATAGCAAAAACATCAATAATGCTACAATACAACCTTAATTTTCGTGAAATTTTTCGCTTAAGGTGATAGTGAAAGTGGAGGCCACCTCTGTGCTATAATCTGCCGAACCTCAAGTTTTCGGCAAAAAAACGGATAGGTAGCGAAGCAAAAACCGATATTCCGGATGAAACTTGGATTTCACATTGATATGGCTCTGCAAAAAATAGTTCGGATACTCCTACCGCTTCTTTTGATTATAGTGTTGCTTTTGACGGCGCATATTGTCGTTAAACGCATGCAATCGATCTCGTTTCAGACCGATGCGAACAAGAGCGGTGCCTCCTTCTGGAAGGAACGCTCGTTTGTTGTCGTGGGGGAGGGGGAAGGTACGCCGTTGCAGTTTCCCGGTCCGCTTGACTCGTGGGCCGGTGGCGAAACCAAACAAATACGCCTAACCGTTCCTGTTGTCTCCCCTGGTGACAGACTGTTCCTAAGGATGCATTTTGCGGATTCACACGAATCGGTTCCGCCATTGCTTGAGATTGCGCTAAATGGGAAAGCTATCGACCGCAGGCAGGTTTCAAAAGGGGCGGGGGAGCAACCGGCATTATGGCCTGGCAGGGGCAAGCCATCACGAATTACAGTAGAGCTTCCAAAACTAGACAGGAAGGGTGCTTCTCTTAAAATAATCATAAGGTCACTAGAGGGGTCATGGGTCGGGTTTAACAAAATTACTGTATTTTCAAAAGTCTCGGTACTGGAAACCCGTGCTGTAAAAGTTTTGTGGGTTCTGCTTGCTGTTTTTTATCTTTACTTTTTAACGTTTCCCGGGAATTTTAAGCGATGCAGAGCAAAAACCAAATTGCTAGCCCATCCTGTATGGGGTACGATTGAACGAAGTTGTAGAAACCCGCCCGCGATGGCTTTTATAACTTTCATTGTTGTGATGACCGCAACCGGAGTTATACGTGAGGATCTAATTCCATTTAACGCCGATGAGAACAAACGAATACATCTTGTAACAGGTGATGAGCCAGAATATTTTCTTGCGGCTTATAGCGTGGCACACGATTTTGATATGGATGTTAGCAATAACATTCGCAACAAGGACTGGGCCAGATTCGTTACGCATGACATCTGGGGTACAGGTCACGGTTCCCTAAATTACTTCAAAAGATTTGCTCCCAAAATAAAAGACGTGAAACAGGAGGAGTGGGGTGATATGCAACTTCTGGTACATCGCCCTGCCTTGAGTGTACTTCTGGCGCCAGCAGCCTATTCCGAAACAAGAATGCGGTGGTGGTCCTATATTTTAATTTCGTGTTTTGGTGCCACTTTTCTTGCCTTGATAGTTCTGACTGCTTCATCTGCCGGAATATACCCGTTCATGGCGGCTGTAACCAGCACAGGTTTTGCGTTGACTCCACCAAGCCTTTTTTATCTTAATCAGGCTTTTCCGGAAATTCCTATGGCCATGATCATAGCACTTGTCTTGGTGTTGATGATAAAGCCAGACCCTTGGCGCCTCTACGCTACTGCAGTTCTTATCTGTATTGCTCCGTGGTTTTCTGACAGGATTCTGTTAGCGGCATTCATTTTGGGTATAGGGTGCTTGGCGCTTGCCAAAAGCGGAAAAGAGAGGGTGGTCTTGGTTGGTATGTTCGCTACAGGTGCGATATTGCTGGTGAATTACTACATGTTCCGGTTTGGCGTTCCGTGGCCGATAGATCATAATCCGCGTGTACATGCGTCACTATCGGAAATTCCATTTGGCCTACCTCGCATTTTTATGGACGCGGGCAGGGGCGTAGTATGGCTCACTCCAGTCTTAATTTTAGCTCCTTCGGCATTTTACGCATGGTGGCGAAGCGACGAGAGCAGGATATTATTATGGTTCCTGTCGACGGCACTTGCTGTCACTATGCTTTTAATCTCATCTCACCCTGACTGGACCGGTGGTGGCGGCCCAACCGGAAGGTACGGTATGGTATTTATATGGTTATCGCTTCCCGCATTTTTGATGTGGTTCAAGACTGGCATAACCATAACGGGAAAAATACTTTTCTTTTCACTTCTCCTGTTCGGCGTTTTAGAAGGATACATGGTTTCCGTACCGGCTGGGTGGATGTATAGTAAGTTTCATCCGCTGTTCCAGTATGGCACCATTGCGAACTGGTACGGAGTTTTGCCAAACCTTGCTGAATATACGACAGGGTCCATAATAAAAGCCGTAGCGTGGTTTTTCTTTTTTACTGTTCTTGCTATATCAGCGGTTTTTCCGTTTAAACGAACGGTGGGGCAATAAGGCACGTTTGCGTTATATAATTCGGTAAATGACTTTGCCCTACATAGTTTTGCTCATTTCATTTGAAACAGCGCTTTCTTTGTGTGTAGTGGTATAGCATGTGACAACAAAATAATAGGTGAGACCAGCCTGCAGATTGGATATGGTATAGCTTGTCACGTTGCTAACATCTATTGATGTGCCGTAAGTACCGGGGGAAACGTCATAATATATGATGTAACCACCGATATCACTTGAAGCCAACGAACTCCCATCTGTATAGGTTGTGGGGGGGCTCCATGTTAATAAAGCAGTTGAATTACCCGTAGAACCGCCGCCGGAACCCGTTCCACTACCGCCACTTCCCCCGCCGCCGGAACCGCCACTTCCTCCACTGCCACCGCTAGTGCCAGAACCAGTTCCACCGCTGCCACCAGTGCCAGAACCAGTCCCAGCGCCGCCACCAGTGCCAGAACCAGTTCCACCGCCGCCAGAAGCAGAGCCTCCGGAGACGCCAGAGCCTGCTCCGCCACTTGCCGCGGTTCCTCCAATATATCCGCCGCCACTACCTTCGCTATCAGCCCCGGAAGCGCCAACACCACACCCTCCTGTTCCAATTAATAGAATAAATAAGAACGGAAAAAGAATGATGGTTAGTGATGCAGAACGGAGTTGCCTTAATACCCGGTAGAGCCTGACTTGCATGATTGTCCTTCTGATATCCAGTACTGCGATGGCGGTAATATATCACAGCATATACTACTTGGTGAAAACAAATATAAGACACCCTATGTGTGGTGAACAAAAAAAAGCCGCAGATCATAAGACCTGCGGCTTTTTATTAGGTTTTAGTAAGCTTTTGCTTTAGCTCTGCCTTCTTCTCATCATGGCAAACCCGGCAAGACCGGAGCCAAGAAGAATCAGCGTTGCAGGCTCAGGAACCGGGGAGGTGTCATGCTTAACTTTGTTACCGGAATGATCCGCATCCCAACTTCCCGTAAACGTTGTGCTTTCAGCCGACGAGAAGTCGGCACCCAGATAATTTTCCTGGGCGTAGAAGGCGGCCAACGCATCAGTTGGATTTGAAACAAAGTAAAAGTCAAAGTAGAAATAGCTTGCCAGCGTATCCCACCCAAACTGTTGCACATTACCGGAGACCAGTGTTCCGCTGTAGTCCGCAACGGTATCGCCATCT
>JAJRTC010000142.1 GCA_024278445.1 Nitrospirota bacterium | reverse complement strand
TGTATGGCTGGAATCTTTTACTGAAACGGATTTTCGATATCGTCGTCTCCCTGATAAGCCTCGTCGTCTGGTCACCCGTGATGCTAATTGTAGCGATTCTTATAAAACTGGAATCCAAAGGCCCGCTCTTTTATAAACAGGAGCGCATGAGCCTGGGTGGAGGGAGTTTTATAATCTACAAGTTCCGTTCTATGAAAGACGAGGCAGAGAGCGAAACAGGTGCCGTTTGGGCTAAAAATAACGATGACCGCCGGACTGGAATCGGCGAGTTTCTCCGAAGAACAAGCCTTGACGAACTTCCCCAGCTATTTAACGTGCTAAAAGGCAACATGAGCCTGGTCGGCCCGCGCCCGGAGCGTCCCGTGTTCGTAAAGGATTTTAAAAAAACCGTGCCGATGTATATGTTACGCCACAAAATGAAGGCCGGCATAACAGGCTGGGCGCAGGTCAATGGGTGGCGCGGCGACACGTCGCTTGAAAAAAGGATAGAATTTGACCTTTACTACATAGAAAACTGGTCGCTCTTCCTCGACGTAAAAATATTGTGGCTCACCATCTGGAAAGGTTTCATCAACAAACACGCGTATTAGTCTTCACTAAAAGTACTGAAGATACACCGCACTCCCGTACCATAAAAAGACGTTCCAACTGTAAAAAAACTTTACAGCTCATGCCGATACGTTTTGGGCAAACAAACCCATACGTTTCAGGTAGTTACTAGAATACCTCAAAAAAGCTACACAAATTGGCTGTAAAAAAACTTTACAGTTATTTGGTAATTTTCCACAACACCTGCGAGGTAACGGGCCCAATATCAATCAATTAGCAATTTATGTTAATTTGGCATAAATTTGGCAAGTGAAATGGAGTGAAACATATAAACTATTGCGACAGGAAATGGAATAAAAATCATGAAACACTTAAACGCCGCTATCGTCATCATGGCTTTGTTTGCAATTTCAACAACAGCCAGCGCCCTTCCCGTTACCAACGTGGCTCTCAATAAACAGGTAACGCTGGACGGACGTTTCTTCACCCCGTATACGTGGGGAGGCTCCTACCCCACAAGACCGACTACGTCAGCCGCCATGCAGGCCCTCGCAGACACGGTAACGGATGGAAAATTCAAGCCCGACAACTGGCAGTGGAATAATGGTACAACCTGGTGGGACAAACATGAAAGCTCAAGTGCCTATGTAAATATCGATTTAGCTGGCACATTTTACCTTGAAAGCTTTGTTGTACAGGCAGACGATAACGACGCCTATCTGCTGGAATACTGGAACTTGACCTCGCTTGGCTGGGCTACGGCATGGAACGTGCCAAACTTTGGTAATCATGGGTGGGGACTGCAGACAAGACCCAACGATTTGAACGATTCTGAAAGATACATGTTGGGAACTCCTATCACCACCACGAAGCTGAGGCTTACAGGCGTTGGGGGAGACAAGTATTACGCAACTTCCGAGATACAGGCGTTCGGATACGAAATACAAGAGGTACCTGAGCCTGCCACACTATTTTTGCTGGGTGCAGGGCTTGTAGCTGGCGGAGTGCTTCGTCGAAAGAAAGACTAGGTTACCGGTAATGGGGGGCAGGTAGACGCCTCCCATTACTGTAAAGCAATATTCCTCTTAAAAAATATACACCAACGTCTAAAACACAGCCAACCACAACAATAGCTATATATATTTCATATATATAGCTAAACAAGGCGCCACAAAGCAAACCATATAAATGTAAAAATACTTTACATTTATACACCTCATGCTATAATATCCATAATGTCATTAGCAAAGCTAAAAAGCTTGGCAAGTAATGTGGGTAAAACAGGTTAATTTTGTATCTGCAACGGGGAATGGGACGAAATCTATGAAGTATTTGGGAACTGCGATTGTCATTGTAGCTTTGTTTGCAATATCAACAACGGCCAATGCCACCCCCGTTACCAATGTAGCCCTAAACAAACAGGTAACCCTGGAGGGGATTTTCTTCACCCCGTATACGTGGGGCCATGGTAGTGGCTCGTACCCGACAAAACCGACTACGCCAGCCGCCAAGCAGGCCCTTGCAGACACGGTAACAGATGGAAAATTCAAGCACGATGGCGCACAATGGAACAAGAAAACCGTTTGGTGGGATACTCATAACAGGCCACCTGCCTATGTAAACATCGAATTGGGTGGCACATTTTATCTTGAAAGCTTTATTGTGCAGGCGGACGATAACGATGCCTACTTGCTGGAATACTGGAACTTGAACGCGCTCAACTGGGCCACGGCGTGGAACGTGCCTAATGTCGATTGGAGAGACGGGGTCAACCTGTGGGGGATGCAAACAAGGCCGAACGACGATGACGACGACGATGATGACGATGACGAGCATGGCGATGACGACGGAGACGCAAGATATGTGTTGGGAACCCCTATCAAAACAACGAAGCTGAGGCTTTCCGGCGTTGGGGGCGATAAGTACTACTCAACTTCCGAAATACAGGCTTTTGGATACAAAGCCCATGATGACGATGACCACGAAAGCCATGAAGTCCCAGAGCCTTCAACTTTGTTTTTGCTGGGTACCGGGGTTGTAGCTGGCGGTCTGTTTCGTCGAAAAGCACGAAACAGCTAAACCTGTGTACCTTTAGCACGCTTTTCCTACGCCAAGCTTGCAAGTTTCGCTCTGCCTGTCAGCTTGTCAGGATAAATAATAGTCACCCCGCCTCACAATTTGCTTGTGTTAAAAAAACGAAATAACTAGAGTAGTGATGAAAATTACATTGATAAGTTTTATTGCGTGTGACAAAAAGTTTAAAAGATAACGTCCTGGTTGTAATCCCCGCCCGATTTGCCTCTACCCGTCTGCCCGGTAAGCCACTGCTTTCCATAGGAAACAAACTGATGATCCAACTCGTCTATGAACAGGCGAAAAAAATGGAGACCGCAACCAAAGTTGTGGTGGCAACAGACGACGAACGGATAATGGACGCGGTAAAACGGTTCGGCGGCGAAGCTGTTATGACCGATACCACGCACGAATCCGGCACAGACCGCGTGGCTGAAGTCGCGCGTAACACAAATTGCGGAACCAACTGCGATATCGTGGTGAATATTCAGGGGGATGAACCGTTTATAAACCCGAAAGCGGTAGACATGGCCGTGCGCACACTTATAAACGACTCGGCAATAAAAGTTGCCACATTATGTGTTCCCATAGGAAGAGAAGAAGCTGAAGACCCGAACGTGACATGCGTTGTTCGCGATTTAAAAGGGTTCGCCCTCTATTTTTCCAAATTACCAATACCGAACGACCGCGATGGAGGCTCTGCCAACAGGCCGTTATATAAACATCTTGGAACATATGTTTTCCGGCGCGATTTTTTACTATACTACGCCGGGTTAGGATGTACGCCGCTTGAAAAGTGCGAAAAGCTCGAACAGCTTCGCATACTTGAACATGGCGAAAAAATATTCTGCGTCGAAACGGAGATAGACTCGCTTGGCATTGATTCGCCTAAGGATCTGGCCCGGGCCGATGAAATGCTTAAAAGAGGAGCTTTGTAGATGTCGACGAAATATGTTTTTGTAACGGGCGGTGTTCTCTCGTCTATCGGCAAGGGTATCGCCGCAGCTTCTTTAGGCGCTCTTTTGGAGGCACGCGGTTACAAAATCACCATGATGAAGCTTGACCCTTATATAAACGTAGACCCCGGCACCATGAGCCCGTTCCAGCACGGCGAGGTTTTTGTTACCGACGATGGCGCGGAAACTGACCTGGACCTTGGGCATTACGAGCGTTTTGTAAGCACGAGAATGAGCAAATTAAACAACGTGACCACGGGATGGATATACAACAACGTTATAACAAAAGAGAGGCGGGGCGACTATCTTGGCGCGACAGTGCAGGTTATCCCGCATATAACGGATGAAATAAAAGACAGGCTAACGGCCGTTGGCGATGGATACGACATCGCCATATGCGAAATCGGTGGAACGGTTGGCGACATTGAATCTCTTCCATTTTTAGAAGCCATGAGGCAACAGAGAATAGACATAGGCCGGAGCAACTGTTGCTACCTTCACGTTACGCTGGTGCCATACATCAAAACCGCACATGAGATGAAAACGAAACCTACACAACACTCCGTCCGTGAGCTTTTGAAAATAGGAATACAGGCAGATGTTTTAGTTTGTCGATCCGAGTCCCCGCTGGACGATGGAGTGAAGAAAAAAATTGCGCTTTTCTCCAACGTACCGGTAGAAAATGTAATCTCCGCTATCGACGTAGAATCAATATACGAGGTTCCGTTATGGTTGCATAACGAAGGACTAGACGGCATAGTGCTGGACCTTTTGAACCTTGAAAAGAAAAAAAGCAATTTAAAACCGTGGCACAACCTTGTAGAAAAAATCAATGCGCCCAAACCAAAAGTGACCATCGCCATAATTGGCAAATATGTTCAGTTAACCGAGTCGTACAAAAGCCTCGCCGAAGCCATCGTCCACGGTGGATTGGCAAACGACGTTGATATAGATTTCATGTGGGTAGATTCAGAGCATCTGACAGAAAAAAACGCAGAAAAAACATTACGTAACGCCCACGGCATATTAGCCCCAGGCGGGTTTGGCGAACGTGGCATTGAAGGCAAAATTTTGGCGACAGGCCTTGCACGGCGTAAAAAAATTCCGTTTTTCGGAATCTGCCTTGGTATGCAATGCGCCGTGATAGAACATGCACGGAACGTGTGCGGATTAAAGGATGCGAACAGTATGGAGTTCAATTCCGAGTCACCCCACCCCGTCGTCGATCTCATGCCGGATCAACAAGATGTGAACGATTACGGCGGCACGATGCGTTTAGGCTCTTTTCCTTGCCAGCTTCGTAAAGATACTTTTGCGCGTGAAGCATACGAGGCGAAAGAGGCGCACGAGAGACATCGCCACCGATATGAGTTTAATAATAACTACAGGATGCAACTAGAAGAGGCCGGCATGGTGTTCGCAGGGCAGTCTCCCGACGGGAGGCTCGTTGAAATTATAGAGCTAAAAGACCACCCATGGTTTTTGGCATGCCAGTTTCACCCTGAGTTTAAATCGTCGCCCATGACGCCACATCCACTGTTCACGGCGTTTGTAAAAGCGGCAACCGAAAATAGTCACCTGATATGAGTGTCACGATAGAACCTGGCAATATAACTTTCGACACCGAAAACCCGTTCGTTTTCATAGGCGGGCCGTGCGTCATCGAAAACTATGACCACGCGTTGACATGCGCAGAGCAGATAAAAAAAATAACGGATAAGCTGAACATCCCTTTTATTTTCAAGGCGTCATACGACAAGGCGAACAGGTCGAGCGTTAAATCGTTCCGTGGCGTGGGCATGGATGAAGGATTGCGAACACTTGAAAAAATAAGAGACCTAACCGGCACTCCTGTTCTATCTGACATACACACACCAGAAGAAGCGAGTATGGCAGGTGAAGTCCTCGATATTTTACAGATACCAGCCTTCCTCTGTAGGCAAACAGACCTTTTAGTATCAGCGGGTAGAACAGGTAAGGTAGTTAACATTAAAAAAGGGCAGTTCATGGCCCCGTGGGATATGAAAACCGCTGTAGAGAAGGTGAAAGGGGCCGGAAGCTCCCAGCTACTTTTAACTGAACGTGGCACGTTTTTCGGATATAACCGCCTCGTGGTGGATATGACGGCGTTACACGAGATGCAAAAGCTGGGGGCGCCCGTGGTGTTCGACGCAGGACATTCGGCACAGCTCCCCGGCGGGCTTGGCTCGGCAAGCGGCGGCGTGCGCGATTATATTCCCGTTCTGGCAAGAGCGGCCATAGCGGCCAAAGTAGCGGGGATATTCCTTGAAACTCATCCGGATCCGGATAACGCGCCATGCGACGGGCCTAACATGTGGCCGCTTAACCGGCTTGAGGAGTTGCTTGTAACCCTTAAGCGGATTGACGAAATCGTTTAGCGCAAGTTCTTGAAATTTAAAAAGTCAGGATATAAAATCCCCTGTTTTGCCAAGCCTATTATATGATAATCCCGCAGTTGGATTCTTAACGGTTTTTAAAGGAGTTTACCGGTTTTGAGTACAGATATGAATTTTGGTTATAGCGACACGGTGATGGATCACTTTACCAACCCGCGCAACGTTCTTTCCGTCCCGGAGAGCGAATACGAAGCCAACGGCGTAGGCATGGTGGGCAACCCTACGTGCGGAGATATGATGAAAATCTGGATAAAGGTCGATGAAAATGAAAAGATTACCGACCTTAAATGGAAAACATTCGGATGCGCCTCGGCCATTGGTTCTACGTCGATGATGTCTGAGATGGTAACTGAAGAAGGCGGCATGAAAGTAGACGACGCATTAAAACTTACGCCAGAGGATATAATGAACCGGCTGGGCGGTTTACCATCTATCAAAATCCATTGTTCCGTTTTAGGAGACAAGGCTCTGCGTGCCGCCATTCATGACTATTTAAAAAAATCCGGGCAGGAGAGCAGAATAGATGAAGTCAAAGCCACACTGGTTTGCGAATGCCTGAGCGTTACCGATCATGAAATCGAAGACCAGGTGTTAGAAGGCGTGCCAGATTTTGAAACCCTTCAGGAGCGGACGAAAATTGCGACCGGTTGCGGCAAATGCAAACCGAAGGCGATTGAACTTTTCGAACATTATCGCACCAAATACTTTGGATAGTTTTTCCTGGTTGATAATTTTAAAGCGGACAGATACTTAAAATGGCAATTTTAAAAGTGGCCCAGCTTGGCAACCCTGTTTTACGCAAAAAGGGTGAGCCTGTGCCAGTTGAGGATATTCCCTCAGAGCCGATACAGCGGCTTATAGATGACATGATTGATACCATGCGGGAGTACTCAGGCGTTGGCCTCGCCGCGCCGCAGGTTCATGAATCGCGCCAGATATTAACACTCGAAGCTGAAGGTAACCCGCGCTATTCAGACGTTCCGGAAATAGAACTCATGGTTCTCATTAACCCCAAGATAGAAAAATTCTCAAACGAAATGGATGAGGACTGGGAAGGATGCTTAAGCCTTACCGATATTTGGGGCAAGGTTAGAAGGGCTACAGCCATAACGGTCTCCGCTTACGACCGTGAGGGCACCCCTGTAACTATCGAGGCTGAAGGGTTCTTGGCCCGTGTTTTGCAACATGAGATAGACCACGTTTATGGCAAGGTGTTTGTAGACAGAATGACCGACATGAGCACACTCTCCTTCGGCAGAGAGCGAATGCGCTACAGCGCCCATGAAGACGAAGACGTAACAGAAGATATGGATGACCAAATCTAGCTTCGAAATGTTGAAACTTTCAGAAATTATTGGTAACGGGGTTGCGATACGTATCCTCCGTTCCGCCCTGACCCAA
This sequence comes from Nitrospirota bacterium, assembly GCA_024278445.1. GTDB lineage: Bacteria > Nitrospinota_A > UBA7883 > UBA7883 > JAJRTC01 > JAJRTC01. The sequence continues at coordinate 8,341 of JAJRTC010000142.1, read as the reverse complement.
AACAAGCCTGCCTGCGCATATCTTTTTTCCGGCCCTCCGGGAGTCGGCAAAAAAACAGCCGCATATGCTTTTGCGATGGCGCTTTTATGCGAAAAAGGTGGCGACGACGCCTGCGGTGTGTGCGGCCAGTGTCGAAAAGTCACGACAGGCTCACATCCTGACCTTACATACGTCGAACCCATTGTGAAGGATAAAAAGGTAAAAGAGGAAATCGATATAGAAAGTGTTCGTGAAATCATACGCAAGCTCTCGTTTCGGCCATACGAGGGAAAACGTAAAATTCTGATCGTCGATCAAGTAGAGAAGATGAACCTTGTGGCTTCCAACGCCTTTTTAAAAACGTTGGAGGAACCTCCCGGCGACACGGTGATAATACTCACCACAGAAAATATGAGCCGCCTTTTGCTTACCATCCTTTCAAGGCTCCAGAAGGTGAGGTTTATGCCACTCAAGTTTGAAGAGATTTTACGGTTTGCCACCGAAAAAGCCGGGTTGCGTGGCGAGCAGGCAGAGGCTTATGCGGCTTTATCCAAAGGAGCCCCCGGCATGATGTCGGAAGACTCTATCGAAAAGGAGAAGGAAATACGCAATTTCGCCCTGACACTCTTCGGCGAGCGAGACGCCAAATGGGACGCAGACATCATGAAGATGGCAGACAAGATAGACCGATCAAAAGAAAGAGGTCTTGTTGACAAGGTTTTGGAGAGTTTCGTTGAGCTTTTGGCAGACCTTGTAAGAGTGAAAACAAAGGGAAAATGTGATAGCTTGGTAAACAAGGATATAGTCGACAAGCTATTTTCTATTTCGCCGAGGTTTTCACGGCGAAAGCTATTGCGGGCTTGGGACGTCTCTTCGGAGCTTGTTCGCGCCCGCAGATGGAATATTAATCCTTTTTTAACAATAAACCTGCTGGCGCTGGAGCTTAAGAGATAAGCCGACACCGGTCTGATTTTAATTTTCAAATGAACGATCCTCAACTCAATCGGTTTTCAGGTGAACCCCACCAACCTGAAAACACAAATAAAGGCCAAACAGGAGCGCCGGGCGGGAGCACTCCTGCACACGATGCAGGTAATAACGCTTATTCCGCCCCGTCAAACTATCAAAACTCTGCGGTTAACGATAGTGCAAGCGGTGGCGCAACGTTTGAAATCGACCGTTCTCTCCAGTTCGTATATAGCGTAATAACCAGCGAGGGTGGAACGAACGATTATTACTGGAACAACCTTGAGCTTCGGGTTGGCGACAAGTGCGTGGTGGACGGAGGTGGCGGCTACTCTTTTGGAACAGTGGCAATATCCCGCAGACCGGCCTCGTTAGGGTGCGGTTGCGAGAAAAAAGAGCGGAAAAAAATAAAAAGACGTGCCACCACCGGAGACCTCGAAAGAGCCGAATCCATTGAAAAAAAAGAAAAGCAGGCTTTGGCCTTCTGTCGCGAGCGGGTTTTGGAACGCGACCTTAAAATGAATTTAACCCGTGTGATGTATACCTTCGACGGGAACAAGGCGATCTTCTTTTTCACCGCAGATGGCAGAGTCGATTTCCGTGAGCTTTTAAAAGACTTGGTTAACCATACACGGGCAAAGGTGGAAATGCGCCAGATAGGCGTGCGGGACGAGGCCAAAATGCTGGGTGGGTGCGGCCCTTGTGGCGAAGAGCTTTGTTGCTCCAGGTTTTTATCAGACTTTGCTCCCGTCTCCATACGCATGGCGAAAAACCAGAATCTCTCATTAAACCCTGCAAAAATATCTGGCGTGTGCGGCAGGCTCATGTGTTGTTTGGCCTACGAAGAACCTCATTACAAAAAGCTTCAGGAACGCGCACCAAAACTTGGCAAATATGTTGTTACCCCGGAAGGACGTGAGGCGAAGGTTATACAGGTTAACCTCCTTCAGGAGAGGGCCATGGTTATCTTTGAGGACGAATCGAAAGAAGAGTTTAATACCTACGACTTAACCCCCCTTCACTTGGCGCAACAAAGGCTGGCGGAGGAACGAAAAAGGGGAGAGAAGAACCCCGTCCCCAATGCCAAAGATCGAACTGATAAACAAGTAGCGGATGCTGGCACAGTTACCGATGAGCGTACCGATAAAAAACGCAGACCCCCGAACAAAAGAAATAAAAAAAGACAGGATGGGCCAAACAGTGCGGGAAACAGGCAGGATCGATCACAGGGACGCCCTAAACAAAAGGAGCAGGATAACTCTCAGACGACAAAAACATCACCACCAACACCGGAAGGTGGCGAGGCACAATCAAGATCGGCCAGAAGAAGAAGGCGTAGCACGCGTAGCGGTGTAAGACGAAAACCATCTACGGAATCGGAATGATGAAAAAACTTTTTTCAGTTTTACTGGTTGTTATTGTTCTGGCACCTGTTCTGGCATTATCAGAACCAATATATGTGGAAGGCGGAAAAGCAAAAGTTCGCTCTGGCCCCGGAACGAACTATCAAATCCTGTGGGAAGCACCTAAATATACTCCGTTCGAATATCTTGCCAAGTATCAGGAATGGTATGCGGTGCGCGATAAAGATGGCGACGTGGGCTGGGTTCACAAACAGGTAATAGGCAAAGGGCGTTCAGCAGTTGTTGTAACAAAAAAAGCAAACATCCGCAAAGGGCCGGGCACCAAAAACCCTATAGTTTTCTCGGTAGAAAAAAACTACCTTTTCCGGGTGCTGGATAAAAAAGGCGCATGGTACAAGCTTGTGGATAAAGACGGTGACACAGGCTGGGCGCTGGATAAACTCCTTTGGGTATCTAAATAATTTTTTCGCATCTTGACTAAGGAATCCAGGGTAGTAGCGGTTTCGGCCACCGCGCATTTTTTGACCCACATGAACATGCTCATTTTCCCCGCCATAGTTTTGCCCTTTTCAAGAGAGATGGGGCTTGCCCCTTCAGATGTCTTTCCGCTTGGGTTCATGATGTATTTTCTTTATGGAGCCTTCGCCCTTCCGGCCGGATATTTTGCCGACCACTGGTCTAACGTCGGGATACTTAGAATCTGCATGTTAGGCATGGGTTTTTCGTCTATCCTGGCAGGTTTTTCTACAAACGTTACTGATTTTACGGTTTCGCTTGCGCTATTGGGTTTTTTCTGCGGGCTATACCACCCTGCGGGGCTAGGCCTTATCGCACATGAAATAGAGAAACAGGGAGCCGCCCACGGAACTAACGGCATTTTCGGTAATTTAGGATTGGGCTCTGCCCCCTTTATCGCCGGGCTTACCCTTATGATAGCCGACTGGCGTTTTGTTTTTTTCGTAACAGGTTTCAGCGCCATCGCAGGGTTTTTGTTAACTTTTCTGTTGGCATTTAAAGAGCGGGATCGTGCAATTCCTCACGAGAATAAAAATCGGGATGAAAAAGAAAACGGGGTTCTCCCCTATTTCATTCTCCTGTGCGTAATCATGACCATAGCGGGTTTAACCTACAGGGCCAACATGACTGCCATGCCACCATATTTTGAGCAGAGCGCAGGTGACATCCTGCAGTTGATCGTAACCGTTGCGGGAAATGAAAATTCTGCGAACGCCATATCAGGCTCCTCAGCTATTCTCGTTTCCAGCATATTTTTGTTTAGCATGGCGGGGCAGTATGCCGGTGGACATATAGCCGACAGGTTAGACCTGCGTGTGGCATATATCATCGCGTTTTTATGCGGAATTCCATTTGTTGCTTCTATGGCGTTTTTTGGCGGTTGGGGCCTGTATATTGCGTCTGCCGGATATGCATTTTTCAGCCTTGGGTTACAACCTGTAGAGAACAGTCTCGTGTCCAGGTTTGTACCTGAAAAATGGTTATCCACCGCATACGGTATAAAGTTTACATTAACATTCGGGTTGGGTTCCATCGCGGTGTGGCAGGTGGCAATATTTGACAAGACATGGGGATTGGGCTGGCTCTACGTCGCGTTGACCGTTCAAACACTGCTCATGGCCGTGCTGGCGTGTGTTCTGCTGGTCTTTTCCAAGGAGCGCTTCCCTCGGTTGGCTAACAAAAATGAGCTATAAATTTCAATTAGTTAGATGAAAGGCAAGAGCTTTTGTGTGAAAATTCCTGTTTTGAGCCTTGAAAGTCATCCTCCGATCTGATATCAAAACAGGTGTAGCTAATGTGTTGTTCAATATCGGAAATAGACTGTTGATATGCTGACTTTAGGCATAGACACGGCCACCTTGGAAGGGGGGGTAGTCATTACCGAAAATGCTCAGCTTATAACGAGCGCCACCACCAAGGCGGTGACAATGAAGGGACATTCCGGAGGGCTTTTAAGCCTTATCCTGGAATCTCTCAAAAAGACGGGTGTACCTCCCGATAAGCTCGATCTCATCGCCGTCTCCACGGGGCCAGGCTCTTTTACGGGAATCCGTGTTGGGCTAGGCGTTGCGTTAGGCTTGGCAGATTCCCTTGGGAAAAAAGCAATGGGTGTTTCCACACTCACGGCACTTGCCAGAAGCGGGGCCGCGCATGATGGCGAATACATCTGCCCCGTCGTTCACTCTATGCAGAACGAAGTATATTCGGCCATATTCTTGATGGATGGCGGCAAATTAAAAAGGCTTACAGCCGATATGGCGTTATCACCATCAGCACTTGCAGGAATGATAGACAGGCCGACTCGCTTCATCGGCGACGGATATGAAAGAAATAAAGATCTGTTAGGTTCGATTATATCAAGCCGTATAACGTTTACAAAACCTGCGCAGGCCATGTGCGCTGTCGGGGTGGCGATGGAAGCTACAGATATGCTCGCTACGGGAGACGCGATCGAGTCGCAAATTCTCCCCAACTATGCCAGAAAACCTCAGGCGGAAATAAACTGGGAAAATCTCCATAACTCAAACACGCAGGAGGTGTCCATGATGTCGATTGAAGCAAGCAACCAGGTAGTTAACCAGCTTCTTACTGTAAACCAGGAGTTCAAAAGGTTATATGAAGAACATGACGACCTGGAAGGTCGTGTAGTGGAAATGAGAAAGAAAAAGTTTCTGACCGCCGAAGACGAAGTTGAATTGCAACGCCTGAAGAAAACAAAACTTGCAGGAAAAGACAGGATGCTCCAGATTCTGGAGGAAGAAGGGTATGACGCCTGACCCGGCTTTTTGACATAGTGGAGCTGACGATAATTTATTTTCGCAACAAAAATAATTGTTAGAGGCTCCCGTAACACTTTTGTCGCCCGTCGGCTGAAAGAAGAAGCTGACTGGTAAAATTGCGATTATGCCAGCCACGTCTTTGCTTTTTATTTAATCGCAATATAATCAGATAATTACAAAGGCACATAACATCCTTTTTCTATAAAACCTCACACAAATGAGCAAACTTTTTTTACAATATGTCACAAGGTGTTGTAATATGAGGGGATAGAAACAGGAAAGATCATCCGTTCGGATAAATTCTGATATAAGGCAGGTGAAAATCAGTGAGAAAAACGACACTGGAAGACCTTCTGAAAAAATCTCCTAAACTACGTTTTTCCATAATTTCAGAAGAAAAAGCCGAACGCCGACAAATCAAAAAAGTTTTGCGCGATGAAGGGCTTCCCGATGTCCTGGAATACGATAACTTCGAAGACGCCTGGGACAGGTTACAACTCAGCTCCACCCATATCATGGCATTCACCCTATCAGATAGTGGCGGGCTTGATTTTCTGCAACAGGTTATAGAATCGGCCAGATTCAGAGAAAGCCCTCTTATCATTTTCACAGACAAAATCGGCGAGCATTCAAAGCTTCTCTCCCACGCCGATATACAAGTTCTGTGGGAAGAAGATCCCATGAACGCTTTAAAAGTTGAAAACGCAATTATGCGTATTCTGGAGAAAGGCGTTGCAAAAAAAAGCCTGCTTGGCTCAGATTCCGTGGGGCTTTCAAGCTATACCACCGGCATAACGGCCTTAAACTCAGGCGATTTTGAAAAGGCAAAAGAGGGGTTCCGTATTGCGTTAAAGGAAAACCCTGAATTTGTAGAGGCTTACCTGAAAATGGCCGAGGCGCTTATCGGCTTGAAAGATTATGAAGCAGCAAAACGTGTTCTTGCCAAAGCAAGATCGTTTCAGAAAGATCATCCTGGCGCCCTTCTGCTGTGCGGCAAGATTGCCATAGAGGCAAACGATAAGGAAAATGCGACAAAGATGCTTAACCTTCTGGTTGAAAAACATCCCTCCGACGTAGGTTATGTTGTGGAGATAGGCAACATGGCACTTGAAAAAGGATGGACCGACGTAGCTATAGGGCACTATGAAAAAGCCAAGGAAGAGGGGCCGGAGGTCATTCACGTTTACAACAGGCTTGGCATAGCTCATTCACGCGCAGGCCAGTACGACACCGCAATAGTTATGTATGAACGGGCTTTATTGCTCGACGAAAACGATGCAGGAATACATTTTAATATCGCCATGACTTATCACAGGATGGGTGAAGAAGATAAAGCCCTTGAATTTTTCAAAAAAGCTGGGGAACTCGACCCGGAGATGGGCGAAACCAATGAGTGGATTGAAAAGCTTAAAAAAACTCCCAAGGCTTCCTGACAGTCTCAAAGTATCAACCTGCCGAGGTATCACCAGTTTTCTTTTTTCTGCGCCAGATAAACGCAGACATAGCCAACATCCCGTAGATAGCCGTTTCTGAAATCAGCGCCAATATGCTTTTCATAGAGAACGGATCGTCGCGGTTCATAGACTCGAACAGCGGAACCATGAAAAACTCTGAGGATAACGGCCATAAAATCGGCACGCCGATCCCGTTAATCGCGTAGGTGTCTATACAAAAAATATCGCTCGTGGCATGCGCGATGATTAGCCCTGCCGTAATCAGCGCAAGTTTTAAAGCGTGCGAATTTCCACGCACCCGTCCCCATAGGCCAACGGCGGCTCCTATGAACAAGGCAAAGCCTATTGAATGGGTGGCACCGTGATGATGTTTTCCGGAGACTTCAAGCCCGTTGTTTCCCAAGTGGAAAAAATCGACATCCGGCAGGTTGGCGGCCACAAGACATAAGGCAAGCAGGCCCATATTCTCGCGCGATAAAAGTTTTTTACGTTTATCAGCCGTTAGTGTAAAAACGGCAAGCCCCACAAGCGAATGTCCTAAAGGCGTTGGCATACAGCTTCATACACTCTCGCATGAACCTCGTCTATAGACCCCACGGCATTTAAAACCTTAACGCGGGCTGGATCTTTTTCCGCTATTTTCATAAATCCTTCACGTACTTTATGATGGAAAGCAAGCGACTCGGCCTCAAAACGGGCCTCGCATGTTCCCTCTCCCTCTATCCTTTTTTCCGCCCGCGCCAGCCCCTCCTCAACAGGTAGATCCAGAATCAGTGTCATGTCTGGCCGCACATCTCCGCAGGCTAACCGAACCATATCGTCTATTAATGCCAAATCCATTCCTCTGCCAAAGCCCTGATAGGCGACAGTAGAATCTGCAAACCTGTCGCAGAGAACAATGCTTCCGTTTTTAATGGCGGGCGATATTATTTGCGTCACAATCTCGCGTCTGGCCGCCGAAAAGAGTAAAAGTTCGGTAACAGGGTCGATGGAACCTGTTTCGGGGCGTAAAAGAATTTTTCGGATATCAGTTCCGGTTTCCGTTCCGCCCGGTTCACGGGTCAGGATAACTTCATGCCCTTCCGAGCGCAGTTTTTCAGCAAGAGTCCATATCTGGACGCTTTTACCGCACCCCTCGGTTCCCTCGAATGTTATAAAAATCCCCTTGCTCATACTGGTCAGTTTATATTCAGAGCCGCCATTTCGCAAGAGGATAGAAACATTGGTAGTGGGTCAGTTTGTCATTCTGAGCCAAAGGCGAAGAATCTCGAATTACATCTGACGCAATACCCACGTTTGCTGAATAGGCACTTTATAAAATAAGATGAAACCCATGAAAAAATTAAAGGTGCGAAGGGAATGGGAACATTGTCATAAACGTGAAATAGAATCCTTGTCGGTAGCCGGTAAATCGGGCGATGTCGTAATGTGCGACCGGCGAGACAGGATCATATTATTCGCTCCCGACGGCAAACCCGTTTGGGACAAGACGACCGATTTCACACCGGTAAAGGTAAGAATAACCGAAGATGGCAACTCCATCTTTACCCTCTCCTGCGACGGCTACCTTATAAAACTCGACAGAGCCGGACAGATCCTGTGGGATTTATGGGTAACAAAAGATACGAATACAATAGCCATCAAGTCAAAGGGGCAATCGGCAGTCGTAACGAGCCACAAGGGAAGGTTCCACGTTATCTCGTCTGGCGGCGAGCGGGGCCGTATCGTGCATACGCCGGAACCCATAGCCCATGCGAAAATATCTGCCCGTACAGGAGCGCTT
>JAJRTC010000141.1 GCA_024278445.1 Nitrospirota bacterium | reverse complement strand
GCATGGGATATATAAACCGTGATAACCTTTTAAAACTGGGCTCCGCACTAAGCAATAACGAGTATGGGAAATATCTCCTGCGGTTAGCCGGGGAAGACGGGTGTCCTGTTTAAACGGGGTGTCACTCGGTTCCGGCGCTTCTCGTTATTTCTTCTTTTATAGTAGAAGACTGAACCAGCGTGGCGCTAACAAAAAGCCCGTTATACGCCTTTACGGTTCTTGACCAGTCAAGATAACCCGCCTTCGCTATTTTCATATGATGCACGCCTTCCTTTAGAGAGACCTGCACGGGCGTCACGCCTATATACACGCCGTCTACCTCTATGTCACAATTGTCAGGCGACGATTCTATAAGAACGGAAACTTTTCTTATCATCCTCTGGAGAGGTGTGGTAGTTACGACTGTTTCCGTTTTTGCTTCTTTCACCGCAGGTGGTGCGGCTTTTGCGACCTGCGCACCGCCACCCGCTGAGGCAGGCTCTACAATAAGCGGTTTTTTCTTTTTCTTCATTTTGTCATCGTCAAACCCGCCGGCAAAAGCAGACATGCTTATCAGAACAAGGCATGCGGTTAAAACTAAAAATTTGTTTCTCATAAAAAACCTCACTTATAGCTAGAACGGGGAATCGCCCGTTAGAAGTTTTTCAAGCTCCGTTGTCATGGGCAGTTTATATGAGCAAGATGAAATTACGAGCGGGCTTTTCACGTCCAGAAGCCTTGCGCTTATTATCACAGACTCCGCCGTGGCAACGTAAGTGCCAGCTAAAACGGCCGCCGCCTGAGATCTGCTCATTACCTCGCGAGTGTCGCGCGAGAGAATAAGTTCGCCTAACTCCGCACGCATAAAAACACTTTTCCCTTTACGAATTTCAGAAACGGTAAAACCTGCGTGGTGAAGCTCGTTTAAAAGTTGTTCAGCCAAAACCCGGCCAAACACCGACGAGCGGTTTAATTTGTTAAGGTCAACAAAGGTTGTGACTACTACCGGTTTTTTAACAACATCCGGATCTCGCAGTTGTTCCTTTAGCGTTTGTGCAAGATAACGAACACCGAACGGGTCACTTTTGCCAAGTGAGCTTGGGCTGTAACCCTGGTTGAGGCTCATGCACCCAGTAGAGGTCATGGCAAACAGGGCCACAAAAAGCAGAACCGATATTAGACGTTTCATTCTTAGTAGCCTTCCACCGTTTCTGTCGGCGGTATTGAAGTCACCTCGTTTTTGAGCATGGCCGTTATGAACTTATTTTTCTCTCCTGCGTCAACGATCATGGAACCTGCGCTAACCACCATGCGCGTTTCACTTTTCACCATCCTGGCGTTCACCATAACCTTATCGCCTGCGCGGGTGTATGTGCCAACAACGAGCGTATCGACCTTGTTCGTACCCATGGTACGGCTCATCTCACGCGAGAGGGCAAGCTCTCCTATCCTGACGTCTACATAAACGCTGGGGGCGGCGCGTAATTCTATTACATTATAGCCCATTCGGGAATACTGCTCCATCACCTGTTCTGTAATATATCGCCCAAAAGTTGACGCGCGATACATGTTATCGACATCAACAAAAGTTGTCACAGCCAAGGTTTTGGATTGTGCAGGGGCGGAGCCTGATTCTTCGTCCATTTTCCGCGCCATCGCACCTGTCATGCTTTGCATGATCTCAGAATAGTGGTCTACACCTGGCAGAACCTTTTTGCGGATAGATATGCTGGCAAGCGGTAACTCAACATGCTCTCCTTTTTCATCCGCCTCGAACACAGCCTGCAAAAACTTGTCACCGCGAATGTTCATCATGGCGGTTGCGGCGGCCATAACGTCGGAGGTTTCCGTGTTCACTAGCCTTACGTTTAAAAGTGTGTGGGAATCAGATTTTATGTATGTGCCCACAAAAACGGCGTCTGCCCTGTGCTGTTCTTTTATAAGCTTCAAGTTGCGGCTTAAGGCAAACTCGCCTTCATTATTTAACACCATCAACCCGCCGGTTTTTCTTGTTTCGATTACGTTAAAGCCTAATTTACTCATCTCCGTTATCAACTGCTCGGAGCAGAGCCTGCCAAAGCCCGTCGCCCGCTCAAGATCGTTTACCGGAACGATAGTCGTCATCAGAACAGACTTCATTTTTTTACCGGAGTTATCCAGTTTTTCACGAAGTTGCTCGGCCATATACTGCATTTTCCAGATGAACCGCTGGGTATATATGGCAGAGAAAGGAGGCCAGCTATCCTGCCCTCTTTCGGGATAGGGAGCAAGCACCTGGTTCTCGTTAAGTTGGGAATTAAACTCAGGCTCTCTTTTATAGGAAGAACAGCCGGCAATAAAGGCTATCGTCACGATAAAAATAAAAACACGGGTTTTCATGGCCTGTGACCTCCCGTTCTATTTCCGACCACGTGAACAACGGGAGCGGGCGCATTTTTCCCGCGTCCCAGGAGCTTCATCACCGGATAGTTTAAGCGTATATCTGTTTCCATCTGTCCTACCGATACATATCGTGACGTATCAAGGCTAAGAATTCTTGAATTGACCATTACACTGTCGCCGAGCAGCGTGTATGTTCCGACGACGACGGCAGATACCTGAAGTTTTTTCATGGCAAGCTCGCTTCTCCTTGTAAGCGAAAACTCACCTCCACCGTGAATCATTTCTATCTCATTTCTCTGCCGCAACTCACGCACATGAAAACCCAGTTTATAAAGCTCAGCCGCTAACCGCTCAGAAACGAAACGACCAAAGGATGATGTTTCTTCAAAGTTATCAAGCTCTACAAAGGTAACAACGGCGATGGTTTTGTCGTCCGGGTTAAACGCCCTTACCCTGTTTGATATTTCAAAGGCAAGTTCGTCTATGCTTGTTTTAAATTCCGCCAGCGCTTCTTTGCTTCTGAATTTAGCCAGATAAGTGGAACACGACCCTAAAACCATGCCCACAACCAAAAGCGCTATAATCTGCCGAAAAACAAACGCCACCTTTTTAACTCCTGTTAAGGGTAGACAAATCTACCCGAGCGAACCTGAATTGCATAAAATTGCCACACATTTTCACCAAATATATTTCATATATACACTAATTTTCGGCATCCCAACTCAAAACTTAAGCTAAAAAGATACGCCAAAAAAGTGACGCAATGCGGTTGTTTGCATCTCCTTGTCGCCTGTTATCATGCCTAAACAAGCTATGTTTGCCTTATGGCCTGCGCTTCCACTACAATGCCATAAAATACTGAAAGGGCTTCCTGCAGGCAAACTTTTGCTGGAACCTGAACCATTTTTACCGTTATAAACTTTAGCGCGGCGTTATTGCGTGAAAATTATTATTGGAACAGCTCGTGTTTGACGCGCCTGTAACCGGAAAAATCCTGATGATAGCGGGAGAGGAATCTGGCGACGTATACGGAGGAAGGCTGGCCCGAAACCTTTTAAAACGTGCGCCCGGTGTGAAGATCGAAGGAATAGGTGGCCCGCGCATGAGGGAGGCCGGTGTTCAGACGTATCATGATATCTCCGAAATGGCCGCAGTCGGGTTTTTAACCGTTATATCCAGGATAGGGTTTTTCCGTGACACGTTAAATTTTCTGAAAAGAAAAATAGCCGAAGGCGAATATGACGCCGTGATCCTCATTGATTTCCCTGATTTTAACATAAGGGTAGCAAAAGCCGCGAGTAAACAAGGCGTGTTTGTTTTTTACTATGTACTCCCGCAACTTTGGGCATGGCGCACATATCGGGTGAAAGCTTTTAAGAAAGCGGTTGACGCCATGTTCGTGGTATTCCCTTTTGAAGAGAAATTTTATATAAGCCATGGGGCGAACGCAAAATTTTCAGGCCACCCGATTCTTGACGAGTTAGAAGAAACAAAAGACCGCAAGGCGTTGCGTGGCAAGTTCGGAATAGATGATGGTCAAACTCTGCTAGGCGTTCTGCCCGGTTCACGCATGGGAGAGGTTAATAAAATGCTTCCCATAATGCTTGAGGCCGTAAAAATAATAGACAAAATAAAACCTGTGAGGGTTATCATGCCCTGCGCCGAATCTATCGACGAAACTTTTTTGAAAACAACGGCGGAAAGTTATGGCGTAGATACGATCGTGGTAAAAGGAGACGCATGGGACGTGATGACAGCCAGCGATTTTCTTATCTGCAAATCAGGCACATCCACACTTCAGGCGGCAATAGCCCAAACACCTATGGTAATTGTTTACAAGGCGGATATGCTTTCATACCTCATAGCTAAAACGCTTTCCCATACTAAATGGGCAGGGCTCCCGAATATACTCGCAGGCAAAGAAATTGTTCCGGAGTTCTTGCAAAATGAAGCCACGCCGCAAAATATAGCGGACACGACATTAAAAATACTTGGCGATCCGCAAAAATATGAGAAGGTCAAAAACGACTTGGCCGAGATACGCGCGTCTTTGGGAAACCGTGGCGCAGGGGAACGCGTAGCTGACATGATGATGGGGTACTTAAGAAAAATGTGGAGCGGAAACTAATCTTGAAGGGCGTCTTTCACCGCTTTTAGCAAAGTTTCTTTTTCCAACGGTTTTTTTATTGTACTCTTTGCTCCTAATATTTTTGTCATGCGCAAAAGATCGTTTCCTTTCTCAGGCGTCCCCCCGGAAATGGCAATTATTCTTATGTCCGGGAAATCTTCTTTAAGCTTTATAATCACCTCTACCCCGTTTTTCTCCGGCATCATGATGTCTGTTATAACGAGCTTTGCCGGATTTTCATAAAACAGTTTCAGCCCCTCGTCTCCATTTGAGGCAATAGCAACGTCATAACCTTCGGCTGTGAGCGCTTTGCTTAAAATGAATCTTGTCGTCGTGTTGTCGTCTATAACTAGGATGCGTTCTTTGCCCATGATTTTTCCTTGAGTTTAACTTTTATCCTATCAAACTTTTTTATCAGGTCTGCAATTTTCCCTGATGCCTCTCCAGAGAGGTCATTATTGCTTCCCATAGCCTCAAGCTCTTGCGCTAGTCGTACCAACCCCAATGCGCCTATCTGGGAAACCGAACCTTTGATCTCGTGTGCGACAGCCTGAACTGCCCCGGCGTCGCCAGAGTCGATAGCCCCCACAAGTAGGGAGATGTTTTTTTCAACATCGGATACGAATACGTCTAAAAATTCTGTTACGGCATCCTCCTCGTTGTTGAGAAGAAGATAAATGTCGCCCATGTCGAAACCTTTTTCATCCTCTTCTTCTGTTTTTTCTTCCTTTGGTTTGGGGAAACCTGTTTTATCCATTACTTTATCGATCTTTTTGTCAAGCTCACCTAGCCTTATCGGCTTTGATATGTATTCGTCCATTCCGGCTAAAAGACATTTCGCCCTGTCTCCTGCCATTGCATGGGCGGTCATGGCTATGACAGGAATATGTCCGCCGTTTACTTCTTCGCGCTCCCGTATTTCCTTCACAGCTTCATAGCCGTCCATTTCAGGCATCTGTATATCCATAAGAATCAGGTCGAAATCATCGTTGGCGAATTTTTCTACCGCAATTTTTCCGTTATTCGCCACGGTTATGCGGTGTCCCAGCTTTTCTAAGGCCATTGTTGCCACTTTTTGGTTTATGATGTTGTCTTCGGCTAGCAGGATGTCGAGCTTCAAGCGTTGTGTCGGCTCGTCCGCGCCTGTTTTCACCAAGGGCTCACGCCGTTCGACAAATCCCATTGTTTCCGATGCGGTTTTCATAAAGTCGCTTCTTCTTATCGGCTTTACAATCTTCGCAATTGTCATATGGCTATCGCCTGAAGGCTCAATTCCTCCACCCATGGGTGCGAGGAATACAGTCTTCAGGTTTTTTAGCTTATCTTCGCTCGATATTTTATCGATCATGCTAGTGCCGGTTTCGCTAACAAGGCTATGGTCTAAAAAGATAATGTCGAATGGCTGATTCTCTTTTACCGCTTCCATCAGCTTATCAAAAGCCTTAACACCCGTGTCGACAGTAACGGCAGTGGCCCCCCATTCAATTGCCAACTTTTTTACTATTTCAAGGCTTGTCGGGTTGTCATCGGCTATAAGCGCCTTTATATTCTTGGCTTCTTTACAGGCTTCATCTCTCCGGTCGGTTAGGCTGGTTTGAGTTTCGATAGCTACGGTAAAGTAAAAACTGCTTCCCTTGCCTTCTTCGCTTTCCAGCCAGATTTTACCCCCCATCATCTCCACAATCTGTTTTGATATGGCCGTGCCAAGCCCTGTTCCGCCATGTTGTCTTGTGGAACCTCCATCCGCCTGAATAAACCTCCCGAAGATTTTTTTCCGGTACGCAGGAGGAATGCCCGGGCCTGTGTCTCGTACATGGAAGAGTATGGTTGCGACACCACCTTTTATCGATTCAAGCCCCACGTTAAGCAGAACCTCGCCTTCCCTTGTAAATTTAATGGCGTTTCCAAGGATGTTGATGATGACCTGCCTGAGCTTGCCTGAATCGCCCGTAAGAATATCGGGTGTGTCTTTATCAATCATCATCAAAAGTTCAAGCCCTTTATCATTAGCTAAAACTGCATATTGTTCTACCACTGATTCGACCATGTCTCTTAAACGGAACTTTGTTAGTTCAAGCTTTAACTTCCCTGCCTCGATTTTTGATATGTCCAGAAGGTCGTTTATAAGAGCAAGGAGGTTTATGCCGGATGACTGCACCATGTCCATGAGCTTTCGCTGTTCGTCGGTAGGGTTTGCCGCCAGCATGAGTTCTGCTATGCCTAGTATGCCGTTTAGCGGTGTGCGCAGTTCGTGGCTCATGTTGGCGAGAAACTCCG
>JAJRTC010000140.1 GCA_024278445.1 Nitrospirota bacterium | reverse complement strand
TCATCATCTGGCGCAATGCTAGAAAGATAGTATGCTACTAAAGCTGTCATCTGTGTATCCGAAGATGGTTTTTTTTCATCCCGTAAACTTCGAATATCACAAATTTCTTTATGTGATACTCCCTCATTTCTAGGCAGTGGAGAAAGTTCTTTTTCCGAAGGCGGCGGTGGTGGCGTGAATGTGCTTTCTAACTTAATACCTAGGTGCTTTATGGCATAGTCTAACGCCCGTTTTCTAGAACTATCATCAAGCTTTTCAAGAGCAGTCGTAATTGCCTTGATGGCATTCAATTCCCTCTCTAGTGATTCTGTCATGAACATTTCCTTTTATATAGCACTGCTTGAAAATTAAATACCAACATCACCATGCGAATATTGCCAGTATTATGACTTTTTGTCGATATCCTCTCTCCCCTCAACTGATTAAATGAAACGTGTCTATTTCTTCCTCTCACTCGCGTACACTCTGGTGCTCCGATAGGTACTAGGATATGAGTGGATGTTCTGCAAGTGTCACTCCAAGGAGCCTTTAGGTGACGAAGAATCTCACACTCAAAACGAGATTCTTCGCTTTGCTCAGAATGACAATTTGCGTTCACCTGTCATTGCGAGGAGTGTTTGAAAAACATGACGCGGCAATCTCACCCTCCCCTTAATCCCCTCCCATCATACCCCTGTGGGCACACGAGGGAGGGGAAAATTAAAACGAGATCGCTACGGTCGTCTAAAAAAAGAAACGGGGTTTTGAGTGACGAGTCCGAACCGCTAATGCGGATTCTTTGTGGGGAGGCGTCACGGTGACCAAAAAGGCTCCCTCGCGATGACGTATGGGCGTAAACTGTCATCCCGTTTTCATTTGTAATTTCACTCTCGTTTGTCATCCCGGCCTGTGAGCCGGGATCTCATCCACCTCAACAAGACACAATCACAACCCTGCGTCCGTATTACCACAAAGGTTTTGTCCGCCGGGTTAATCTAGAGGCTCAAAACCTTTACCGGCAGAATCAAGATGCAACAAACCGCCAGACATCATGTCGTAATACCAGCCATGCAACCTCAACCTGCTTTGCGCCACGCGTTCCCGTATCCATGGAAAGGTTTCGAGGTTGCTTAACGATATTTTAAGTGCGTCCATCTCACAGGCGTGCGCCCGTTCATCCGGTGTTTTAAGGTCGTTTCTGGATAAAGTCCGTTTGCGTGCGTCATCCGCGATGCTCATCCAGTCTGCTATGAACTTTTCATCATGCCTATCTCCCTGCCCTTCCAGCAAGGACTGAATTCCGCCACACTGGGAATGACCCAGAACGATGAGATGTTCAACTTCCAGGCCGCAAACCGCAAATTGCAAAGCGGCGCTGGTACCGTGCCACACGCCTTCCCCCTCGCATGGAGGCACAAGGTTTGCCACGTTGCGTATCACGAACAGGTCACCGGGTGTGCTATCGGTAATAACGGCAGGGTCCACGCGTGAATCGCAACAGGCTATCACGGCTACCTTGGGTGATTGCCCAACGAGGGCAAGGTCAACCAGCCGCTCACGGTTTTCTTCTAAATAACCGCCACGAAAACGACGGTATCCTGCAATCAGTTCCTCAAGCGCGGTCAATTTTTTCATAGTTAGCAGATGCGGGGCAACAGCTCACCCGGAAGCTTGTTTATTATACGCGCTCCGCCAATAAATGACGTTACCGTTACGCATCCTGCGCGGCCCTGATGAACTTCACCTATTATTGCGGCACTATCCCCAAGCGGGTGGGAGCGCATTATGGATAGCGCTCGCTCTGCGTCGTCAGGTGGAATGAAGGCGACCATCTTCCCCTCGTTGGCTATGTGCATAGGGTCAAGCCCCAATATTTCGCATGCGCCGTTAACTTCCTTAGACACCGGGATGGCCCGCTCGTCAAGACGTATCTCAACGCCCGAACTTTCGGCTATTTCCATCATCGTAGTGGCCAGCCCTCCGCGTGTAGGGTCGCGCATGGTGTGTATTGTAATGTTTGCGTCAAGTAAAACCTCCACAATTCCGTTTAGCGCCGCCGTGTCACTTTTAATGGATGAATTAAACGATAACCCCTCGCGGGCAGACATAACGGCCACGCCATGGTCGCCTATAGTTCCGCTAAGCAATATCTTATCATGAGGTCTGGCGCCAGACCCTTTAATGCTTAAAGCTTTTCGAGTTACGCCGATACCTGACGTGTTGATAAAAATTTTGTCTCCCTTGCCACGCGGGACGACTTTAGTGTCGCCACAGGCGATGAGAACGTTTGCGTCTCTCGCCGCGTCGTGGATAGAGCGTAACACTGTTTTAAGGTCGTCAATTAAAAGCCCTTCTTCGAGGATGAATCCAAGGCTTATGGCAACGGGTTTGGCGCCGCTCATGGCAAGGTCGTTCACCGTTCCGTGAACGCAAAGATGCCCTATGTTTCCGCCGGGAAAAATGAACGGGTCAACAACATAACTATCGGTTGTAAAATAAAGATCGCCTTCCGGCATGTCTATTTTAACGGAGTCTTCAAGCTCTTGCGAGTTGCTGTTCCTGTGAAGTATCGGGATGATGATGTTGTCTATAAGGTCGCCTGTCATCTGGCCGCCCGCGCCATGCCCCAGGGTGATTATTCCGTCATGCGTCATTATGTCTCCAGTTTCCATAGCGATATTCTGCGGCGCATGTTCCCTCGGAGGATACCATGCATGCGCCTATGGGGTTTTCAGGGTCGCACGCTTTGGCGAAAAGAGGACAGTCTAAAGGGTCTTTTAACCCACGCAATATTTCGCCGCAGACGCATGCCGGGTTTTCTTTCGGCTCAGGAACGGTAACCTTGAACCGTTTTGCCGCGTCAAACTTTTCGTATGCAGGCGATATGGCAAAACCGCTGTTCGGGATTTTACCCAACCCACGCCACACGGCGTCTGTTTTAACGTAAACGGTGTTAAGCAGGTCTTGCGCTTTTCTGTTTCCTTCAGGTGTGACAACACGAAAATATTCGTTCTCAACTTGGGCCCGCCCCTCTGCCACCTGGTCTGTTAACATCCTTAAGCCGCGCAATATATCCAAAGGCTCAAAACCGGTTATAACGCACGGCACAGCTTTTTTGTTTACGACAGGTTTGTATCCGGCTTCGCCTATTATGGCAGAGACATGGGCCGGGCAGATGTAGCCGTCTATTTTAAGTTCCCCAGCCATAAGCGCGATCATAGGTTCCGGCATTGTTTTGCATGCCATCAGCACCGAAAAGTTTTTAACACTCTCGCGTTCGGCGGTTAATATGGCAACCGCGGATGTCGGCGCCGTAGTCTCAAAACCCACACCAAGAAACACGATTTCCGCCGTTTTATTATTTTGTGCGATCTCGATTGCGTCTACGGGGGAATATACTACACGCACATCCTCGCCCATGCCACGTTCTGCCTGTAGCGATGATTTCGTTCCGGGAACCCGCATCATGTCGCCGAACGTAGTTATTATAACGTTGTCGCGGCGCGCTATTTCTATGGCGGCGTCGA
This sequence comes from Nitrospirota bacterium, assembly GCA_024278445.1. Taxonomy (GTDB): domain Bacteria; phylum Nitrospinota_A; class UBA7883; order UBA7883; family JAJRTC01; genus JAJRTC01. The sequence continues at coordinate 1,038 of JAJRTC010000140.1, read as the reverse complement.
TGTACCCCACAGGGGTTACGCAAACGGGGCATCCGGGGCCGGAAACGAGCTTTATGTTTTGCGGAACCAGTTCTTTTATACCGTGGCGGTATATCGCCATGGTGTGACTGCCGCACACTTCCATAAGCGTTATTGGGCGATTAACCTTGTGTGCTGATTTTTCAAGGTCTGTAACGAGTTTTTTTGCTATCTCCCCGTTACGGAACTCGTCGATATAATTCATTTGGCGTCATCCTCGGCGTCTATGATTTCCCGCATGAGCCGTAACGTTTCTTCTGCCGCTTCCGGGGCCAGTTTTGCTATGGCTAGCCCTGCGTGAACCATTATGTAATCGCCCGGTTTTACATCGTCCAACGCCATTGTGCTGGCGCTTTTTTGTACGCCGTCGATCTCCGCCACGCATGAAAACTCCGAAACCTCAATAACTTTCATCGGCACCGCGACGCACATGCAAGCTCTCCTTTGCTTTTCATTTTTTCAAACCTGCGGGCTGTTATAACGGCCTGCCCCAACGATATGCCACCGTCGTTCGGCGGAATACGGCTATGCCTGAAAACCGTATATCCTCCATCTTTCAGCATGTCGCCCAGTTTATCTGAAAGGTAAGCGTTTTGAAAAACTCCGCCAGACATAAAAACATGGTCTAACCCGGATATTTTACGAATTTTTTCCGTCATCGCAAAAGCGCCCTCCGCCACACTGTTATGAAATTTTGCGGCTATGGTAGAAACTCCTACGCCGTTCATACGGTCGTTAATCATCTCCTTGAACACAGGATAAAAATCGAGGGTCAAAGGTTTACTCGATTCGTCGATGATAACAGGATAGCTATCGTTTATATTTTCAGCGCAGGCCATCTCAAGCTCCATTGCCGTTTGCCCTTCAAAAGACGCAACGGGCCGTATATCAAGAATCGCCCCTGCCGTATCAAAAACCCGTCCCATGCCGTGTGACATCGGGGTGTTTATTTTTTGGTCGGTCATTTTATAAATGATGGCGATCATGTTTTTGTCCATATCGCGCAACCATTTAATATTG
>JAJRTC010000139.1 GCA_024278445.1 Nitrospirota bacterium | reverse complement strand
CTGCCAATTCCGCCACTTTAGCGTAAGTTTTTGTTAAACAACGCACAACACCCCCACGCTTTGCGAAAAGTGTGGCACGGCGCGTATGTCAGGCGGGAAACCCAAGCCTAACGGACATTTTAATAGGAAAACACTCTATCATGCAAGCTCCGCTCACGTAACTTTTTCATTTTCTACGGCAAATGTGCAGGCGCGCGCGTCAGGTGAGGTCGTTTGGCCCAAAAGAATGTGGCAAAAGCTCTTTTACCGTAGTGGTTTTAATTTCGCCCCTGTTGTTGCCAAGGATGACGGTTGCACTGCCTGCGAACTCGTTTAACACCTGGCGGCACGCGCCGCACGGGTAGGTGAACTCGCCGGAAGATGAAACTATCGCAATTTTCTCTATTTTTGTGTGGCCTTCGGAAACCGCCTTGAAAATGGCTACTCGTTCTGCGCAAACTGTTAGGCCGTATGACGCGTTTTCTATGTTTGCGCCGGTAAATATATAGTGGCTGTCCGTTGCAAGCGCCGAACCGACCGAAAAGTTGGAGTAGGGCGCGTAGGCGTTTTCCATCGCCTCAACGGCCAGTTCTACAAGGTCGTTATTAGAGATTTCAAGTTCGTCTGTCATTAAAAGATGGCTTTACTGCGCCCCGCGCACGTCCATGGCGTGGGCGATTTTATCTAGCGCTATGGCGTAGGCCGCATCGCGAAGCGTGGTGTTGTCGCTTGTCGCCCGTGTTCTGGTTTTGCCGTAAGCTTTTATAATTCTGTTAGTCAGCCTTTTATTAACGAGTTCTTCGTCCCAGTAGAAACCTTCGCGGTTCTGTGCCCATTCAAAATAGGAGACTATCACGCCGCCTGCGTTTGCCAGAATATCGGGGATAACCATTATTCCCCGATCCGCCAGTTCCGGGTCTATATCCAGATCGACAGGGGCGTTGGCTCCTTCTACTATAAGCTTGGCCTTGATTTCACCCACATTTTTTTGGGTTATGCTATGAGCCAAAGCGCAGGGAAGGAAAATGTCCGCTTTGCAGGTTGCGATGCTCTCTATCGGTTCACCTTCGGAAAAAGCCGCTATTCTCCCGCCATGTTCTTTATGTTTGATAAGTGCGTCAATATCGAACCCGTTGGCGTTTGCTAAGGCTCCGGAAGAATCAGACACGGCAACTACCTGAAAACCCTTGGCTTTAAGCTCGCGCAAAGCCTGCAAACCAACGTTTCCCAAACCTTGAACGGCAACAGTAGGGTTTTTAAAATCCATCTCGCGCACAGCTTCCGTCATGATGGTTACAACCCCTTTGCCGGTGGCCTCGCGGCGCCCTAAAGAGCCGCCAAGGGCGATAGGCTTTCCGGTTACCACCCCGCGTGCCTCTTCCCGGCTTTTGCTATATTCGTCATACATCCAGGCCATTTCACGCTCGCCTGTGTTCACGTCTGGCGCGGGAATGTCTGTGTTTGGGCCGATGTCATTGATAATCCTGTGGGTATACTTACGGATAAGCCGTTCTCGCTCCGTTATGGAAAGGGTAGACGGGTCTACGCTTATCCCGCCCTTGCCGCCGCCGAACGGGATATCTACAAGTGCCGTCTTGAGCGTCATCAGGGTGGCGAGGATTTTGACTTCTTCAATATCTGTTGCCGGATGGAGCCTTGTGCCGCCTTTGTATGGCCCAAGGGCGTTTGATTGCTGGACGCGATAACACTGGTAGACGTTCATGTCGCCATTGTCCATCTGGACTATGCTTTTGAACCTTATGATTTTATCCGAGGTGGCGATACGCTCGAACATCCGCTCCCCTTTGTAGCGGGTGTCAAAATGAAGGCTATCTGCAACTTCCTTGATTTTGTCTACGGTGGTTTGCATGCTTTCACTATACAATAAATGCGTTAAGTCGGCTACAATTAAGCTGTTATGGAACTTGTGTACGCAAAGATCTTCGTGGGTGAGAGGCGGGTGGCCGTGTGGTCGTCGTCACGGGGCGAGATATTTTATTGTACGGGCGGTATTTCAGAGCTAACAAAATCAGGCATTACCGCAAATGATCCTTCGGCAAGACTAATGGCGCATATTCTGGATGGTGACGCCGCCATTTCTGACGGTGCGTTAGAGCCGCTTATGGAGTGGGGCAGGAGGGCGGGCTTCGGGATTGTGCGTATTGAGCGAGGCGACCCTGAATTAAGCCCTGAAGAGGCTTTTAACTATATGCTGGTTCCGTTTACCTAGTCTTTTATCCCCTGGCAGACGTCTTTCCTGGCTATATAGCCGCCTTGCACTTTTTTTATGATGCCCATCTCTTTTAAAGCCATAATGTCGCGGCTTAAGGTTTTGTCCGTTTTGTTTGCATACATAGCGCCGATAATGCCCGATATTTCAGTTAGTTTCTTTTTAGATACTGGCTTGCCTGTGTTGGAAATGTCCCAAATTAATTGTCTCCTTCTGTGCCATGGGCGTGACGATTTATCTTTAAAAAGCTCATGAAGATAGGCGCTCCAGGTCACTTCCAACTGGTACTCTTGTATAGTTTCGATGACTTTTTCTGTTTCGCCAAGGAAAACTTTTGCGGCGTATGATAGGAAATCGTAGGCGCTGTCGGTTTTTTGTGGGTCGAAGGCTTCTTTTAATAATTGGCGGTATTGCTCCTCGCTTGAGTAGTAGCCTGTATTCAACAGGTTAAGTGCCGGAGTGGCGACGCCTGCCTGCCCCATAATGGTGAACTCGGCCAGCCGCGCCGTGTGCCCGTTCCCTGCTGAAAACGGTGATATCCACGTTATGTAAAGGTGGGCGATTGTAGCCTTTATCAGGCCATTTATTATCGGGTCGGTAGATACCTTTTCAAAGATGTTGCTATTCAAGTACTTGCAAAGGCGGGCCATTAGTTCTGATATTTCTGCCGCATCTGGTGCCTCATATTCTCCTTTGGAGGCCGGGCCGTTTCTGTAAACGCCAGGTTTAACGTTTGCGTCAAGAGGGAGCCTGTTAAGTATGGAGTGGTTAAAGTATTGAATAATTTCAGGAGTTATGGCGATTGTCTCTCCCGTGGCCGATTGGGCCGATATATCGTCACGAACCTGTGCAATTTCGTCGTAAGCCGTTAATATGTTTTTGGCTTCCTGTAGTGAACCTGCTCGTGATTTAGATAAACCTGCTTTTTTTTCAATTAGTTGTTTGACTTCAAACTCGGTGACGCTTCCTCCTTCCAATGCTGTTTCCGCATATACTCCTTTGGCAAGCAAGTCTTTGGTTAGCTTTCGCCGGAAAGATGGTGCAATCGGCGTCGTTGTTATTTGGCTGTGCTGAGCGGAGCATCGGCCCAAGGTTATCCATGTTTCCTTTGAGATTTTTTGTGGAATCAGCTCAAAGTCGGGCAAGTTTTACGTCCTGATATTTGTCTATTATTTTGTCTTATATAATGTCTTTTAAAATTAATTGATTCTAAACTAATTAACAAATTTTATCTAATGAAAATGTCTCTATTCAGGTTGAAATATATAGAAATTTAATTGAGCATATTGTAACATTAAAATTATGAAAACTATAATCATATCCATAGGCAACGAGATCACCTCCGGGCACGTTATAAACAGCAATGCCGTGTGGATGGCAAAAGCGCTTGAACCACATGGAATCACCCCCGATAGAATTTTGGCTTTGCGTGATGACGAAAAAACTCTCGCTGTCGAAATTCGGTCTGCTCTCAAAAAATATGAACTCGTCCTTATAACGGGCGGGCTTGGCCCCACCCACGACGATGTTACAAAACCTGTACTCGTGAAAGTTTTCAAAACAAAACTTGTGCGTGACAAAAAAACGCTGGCCATGGTGAAAACCTGTTTTGATAAACCAGGTGTAGATATGCCTGCGATAAACGAAGGGCAGGCAGATGTTCCAAAAGGGGCAAAAATTCTCCCCAACAAATGGGGAACGGCGCCAGGCTTGTTTTTTAAAACTGATAGTTGCCTTCTTTTCGCTCTGCCGGGTGTGCCATATGAAATGAGGAATCTCATGAAAAACGAGGTTCTGCCGCTTATCAAAAAACGGGCAAAAGGGAGCGCCGTGGCAAGAGTGCTTCTGCGAACCATGGGGGTTGGCGAATCTGCCTTATCTGAAAAAATAAACAAGATCGGCTATTTGGGCGACGATCTGGAGATGGCATATCTGCCGATGATGGGCATGGTAGATATCAGGCTTACCGCAAAAAAGAGGGCCACCCTGAAACGGGCCGAGAAAAAGATAATGAAAGTTATCGCTCCTTACTATTATGGCCGTGACGACGATACACCCGAAAAAGTGATAGGTTCCATTCTGGTTGAGAAAAAATTGAAGCTCGCCTCGGCTGAAAGTTGTACCGGAGGGCAGTTCGCTGTGAAAATTACCTCCGTCCCCGGTGCGTCCAAATATTTTCTGGAAGGGGTGGTTACATATTCAAACGATGCAAAAATGGCGAGGCTTCGTGTGCGGGAGGCTACATTGATAAAACATGGTGCCGTGTCTTCCCAGGTTGCAAAAGAGATGGCGCAAGGCATATGTAAAACCGCAGGGGCCGATGTTGGCGTTTCTTGCACCGGCGTTGCGGGGCCAACCGGCGGCACGAAAGAAAAACCCGTGGGGCTTGTGTACATAGGCTTTTGTTTCAAAGGGCGTGTTGAGGTGAAGGAATATAAGTTTGGGGAAGATGGCCGCGCTCGTAATCAGGAACGGACAGTGCGAGCGATGATAAAATGGCTTTTAAAGGAACTCTCCGCTATTTAAGCTCCCATGATGTATAATTCTTTTCTGACTGCTCGTATAAACGTCCTTCAACCGATGATTAAAAATGGGAAAACGTAAAACGCTCGTAGCGCCGTCTATATTATCGGCAGATTTTGGACGGCTTGCAGAAGAGATATCCGCAGTCGAAAAAGCAGGCGCGGACTGGATTCATATCGACGTTATGGACGGTCACTTCGTGCCAAACATAACCATCGGCCCGCTTGTGGTTGAAGGGGCGCGAAAGTATACGTCTCTTCCGCTCGACGTTCATCTAATGATAGAAAACGCAGACAGTTATATTGCCGATTTTGCAAAGGCCGGCGCAGATATCATTACGGTTCATGTTGAAGCGTGTCCGCACCTTCACAGAACGGTGGCGCTCATAAAAGAAGAAGGCAAAAAAGCAGGCGTGTCACTAAACCCCGCTACAAGTATATCTACGTTAGAAGACATTCTGCCGGAGCTCGACATGGTTCTCATAATGTCGGTAAACCCCGGGTTTGGCGGCCAGAGTTTTATACCATCAGCGCTAGATAAAACACGCAGACTCAAAAAAATGATCGACGAGCGCGGGCTCGATATCGACATAGAAATGGACGGCGGAATAAAACCTGACAATGCAAAAGATGCCGTTGACGCAGGTGTTAACGTGCTGGTTGCAGGCTCCGCTATTTTTAAAAGCTCCAACTATGCCAAAACAATAATCGCCCTTCGCTCATAAACCTTTCATCGCTTATGGTTGAAGGGGCCAATATAGGGGTGGGGCGGTTTTGAGGGTGAGCGTTTCTTTTTTAATCGGATGGTTGCATTCGATACTTGCCGACCATAGCAGGATGTTTCCGTCTTCGGTGGGTTCCGGCGCTCCATATTTTACGTCGCCGATGATTGGGTGCCCTATTGAGGCGAATTGCGCTCGTATCTGGTGCTGACGTCCTGTGAGCGGCCAGATTCTAATGAGGGTGGTTTTCCCTTTTGTTTTGAGAACTTCGTAGCTGAGCACCGCTTTTTTTGAGTTGGGTTTTTCCACCTTGTAAGCGCGGCTCACGTTTCTGCGGTTGTCGCGTGTGATGTAATGAACAAGCGGCCCACGCGGAGTAGGCGGCTCACCCAATGTGATGGCTATATACTCTTTTCTAAAAGATCTTTCACGAATGGTTTTGCTAAGGCGCGACGCGGCTTTTGATGTTTTTGCAAAAAGTATCAACCCTCCAACGGGGCGATCCAGCCTGTGAACCATGCCAAGATATACTTGCCCCGGTTTTTCGTCTCGCTCCTTGATAAAATTTTTTACGGCAGACAAAAAATCGGGGTCGCCAGACGAGTCTCCCTGTGTCGGAACGTTGAACGGTTTTATGAGTGCGATGATATGGTTGTCTTCATAGACGATGTCTATTGTCATATTGATAAAAAAGTTACTGTTACATGTGTGAGCGGATGACGTCGTGCAGGCGAAGCAGGCCAACCGGTTTCTGATCGTCATCTACCACTGGCAGAACATATATTTGCGATTTTCTGTTTTCCATAATTTCCACGGCTTCTGTGGCTGTGGCTCTAATGTTTATGGTGGCAGGATTTTTTGTCATGGTTTCTTTTACAGGCTTATCCAGCAGTCCGTTATCGCCATCAACGATAATTCTTTTCAAATCGCCGTCGGTGATGAGGCCCGCGAGTTTTCCTTCGTTATCCAGCACGCTGATGCCGCCTAACCTGCTCTCAACAAGTTTTGCAACCGCTTCGCGCAATGTGGAAGTTTGTGTAACCGTTGGGTTAGCGTCTTTGGGAATCATGTCGGATACGCTTGCCGTAAGCAGAAACCCTAACTTGCCACCGGGGTGGAATCGTGCAAAGTTTTCGGGTTTAAAATCACGAGCTACTATAAGAGCGGCGGCCAACGCGTCACCTAGCGTCATGGTAGCGGTAGAGGAGGTCATCGGTGCCAGGTTTAACGGGCACGCCTCTGATGTTACTTTCATGGGAAGTGTTACATCGGCAGAGCTTGCGAGTGATGAAGCTTCTTCGTTTACTATTACGATAATAGGGTTGCCCTGGTCTTTTAAAAACGGGATAACGCTCAAGGTTTCTTTGGTCTCGCCACTTTTGGATATCAGTATGGCCACGTCTCCTTCGCGGATTGCGCCCAGGTCGCCATGCAACGCGTCGCCTGCGTGAATATACATGGACGGCGCTCCGATGCTTGTCATGGTTGCGGCTATTTTTTGCCCTACCAGGCCTGATTTGCCCATGCCAAGGATATAAATTGACCCTTTGCAGTTAAGGAGGATATGCACGGCTTTTTCAAATGCTTCAGAACGGGTTACTTCCACAAGGCGTTTTATAGCGGCAGATTCTTCCATAACCACTTGTGTGGCGGAGTCTATTGCTTTTCCAATCTGTTCGGGGCTTGTCACTTTCTACGTGTTGCTCTCAAAAACTGTTTATTTAAGTGGTGGTTAGATTATATACTCCAAACAGTCTCTGCTTATAAAACAAATTGTTTTGCGAACGCTTGGCACTTGCTGGCGGGAGTTTTAATGAAAAGCATATACGCGATTTTCAGGGCCGGTCTGGCCTTTATCGGTTTTTTATCTGTTTTGTTTATCGGTGCCTCGGCTGGAGGAGTGTTCCAAAAGGCGGCGGATTTTTTATCTACCGCTCGTTACGCTCAGGATGTGGACTACATTGTTGTTCTGCCAGGAACTGGCATACCTAGCGGTGCAACCATGGTGCGCGTTTATCATACAGCCGTCGAGAGCCGTAAAAACCCTCACGCTTACGTTATTGTTTCCCACAAGGTGGATGGGCCGCTTGAAGAATCTACTGTGTGGGAAATAAGAAACGAGTTGGTGTTAAGGGGGGTGCCAAAATCAAAAATATTGTTTGAGACAAAAGCCAGGAATACCCATGAACATGCAAAATATATTCTGTCCGCCGGTATAGGCGACCCGCTCACAGATAAATATCTCATCGTCACGTCGCCCACACATGTAAGGAGGGCGGTTATGGCGTTCACCGCCGCAGGCTTTAAAAATGTATACGCCAGAAGCGCCGATTCGGCCGGAGGAAAGGAAAAGCTGGGAAGGGGCAGGGCCGTTCGGTATGAAATATGGGGTTCAGCGCATCTTGGCATTGATGTGATAAGAGAATTTATTGCAATCGCCTACTACAAGGTTTCAGGGTGGGCGTGAGAGCTTGGTGCAGGTTAATTTAAATCTTCGTTATGGTCTGCTAGTACGACGGTGTTTCTGCCATTGTCTTTGGCCCGATACAATGCCTTGTCCGCAAGTTCTATAATCATCGATTTTGCCATGTGCTGGTCGAGAGTTAACGTTGCAACCCCAAGGCTGACGGTAACCATGGTGCCAGCGTCTGAATGTTCGTGGGGTATTTGCAGGGATTCTATATACATCTGAATATTGTTTGCTATTTGCATGGCTTTGGCAGATTCAAGCCCCGGTAATATGAGCGCGAACTCCTCTCCCCCGTAACGTGCCGCAAGGTCGCCCGGTCTTCGGGCGTGTCGTATTAAGGCTTGTGCTACTTTTTTAAGACAACGATCACCTGCCTGATGGCCGTAGTTATCGTTATAGTTTTTAAAAAAATCTACATCCAGAAGGATCAGGGATATCATATGTCGGCTACGCTTGGCCCGGCTCCATTCGTCGTCCATGGTTCTGTCGAAGAAGCGGCGATTGGCTATTCCGGTTAAGCTGTCGGTACACACCATCGTTTCGAGTTCAGCCGCCAAAAGTTCAGCTTCCATTTTCGCTTTGCACATCCGTTCTTCAAACACCCGGCGATTCAACCCCAGAATGGCTGTAACCCAGATGGCGAACATGGCAAGGAAACGATTTGTAGTAACAACCCACGGCACCCCGCCGGGCGGAGACAGAAACCATCCGGCAATGGTTAAAAATGTTCCAAGGAGAGCCATAAGAATGATGTAACGTCTGCGTGGAGCCAATAACGCCAGAAGAACAAGGGCTACATATGGAACCCCACCCGCGACGCCCCAAGGCATGTTAAGGTCGAGTGCAAAAATCGCAGTAGCCAAAACAAGGCTGAATGCGATAAAACTCTTAAATGATAAATAATTAGATTGCATATATCCCCCTTGGGTTAATCAGGCTGTTAATGCCAGGCCCCAAGATTCGCTAGGGTGATAGATTGTCGTGTAAAAAGCAAGTTTTTTCTGCGTTTTTTGGCAGGTGAAACGATTTTGATCTTTAAATATAATAAGTTGTGAAAAAAATCGCAATGACGGTTGCAGGGTCAGATTCCGGCGGCGGAGCCGGGTTGCAGGCCGATCTTCGTGTTTTTTCTGACCTTGGTGTTCACGGGACAAGCGCTATATCAGCCATTACCGCCCAAAGCACGGTTGAGGTTGCAGAGGTTTTTCCGGTTCCGGCTGACTTTGTATCTTGCCAGATGGAAACGGTTTTAAAAGATATAAATGTTAGCGCCATAAAAACCGGAATACTTTTATCCGCCGGGGTAGTGGAGGCTGTGGCCGAGACTATAAAAAAATACAAGATAAAAAACCTCGTGATAGACCCGGTTATGCAAGCTTCTACCGGCAGGGAATTTTTAGACCGTGCGGGTGTGGTCGCCATGAAAGAAAAACTTTTTCCCCTGGCGCAGGTGGTTACTCCCAACGCCCATGAGGCTGAAGCGCTTTGCGGTGTAAAGGTGACCGATATTGAATCCATGAAAATTGCAACTGTTAAAATCGCCGCGCTTGGGCCAAAAAACGTGATTATAAAAGGTGGCCATGTTGAAGGGGATAAGGTGGCGGATGTTCTTTATACTGCCGACGGTATAGAGGTCTTTACCAAGGTTCGGATAAAAACTTCGCATACGCACGGAACCGGTTGCGTGTTTTCGTCCGCGATAACGGCAGAGCTTGCGAAAGGTTCTAATGTTTTGGAATCTTTTAAACTGGCGGAAGGTTATATTGAACGGGCAATAAAACAATCTGGCCCTATTGGAAAAGGGTCCGGGCCGGTTGGGCTGTTGTAAAAGGGAAGCGGGGTTTCGGCAAGAAAATCACCGAAACCCCACGTATCAAGAAGAAGATCCACTTAACGCCGATTGGGAGAAACCGGCTAACTTCAAATCTTCAACTATTTAATTTAACGTTTCAGGTTTATCGCCTCCTGTAGCATCGTATCTACCGTGGTTATTATTCTTGAGTTCGCCTGATACGCTCTCTGGTTTGCGATCATGTCAACGAACTGTTGCCCTAAGTCAACGTTGGAAAGCTCAAGCGACGAGCCGTAAATTGTTCCGAACCCGCCAGCCTTGGCGATGCCTAATATCGGCTGGCCCGATTGCCTTGTTTCTGCAAAAAGTGAATTGCCCTGCCTCGATAGTCCCCAGGGGCTAAGAAAATCGGCAAGCTCTATCTGCCACAGTTGTTGTGTTTGCCCGTTTGAAAACAGGCCGGAGATAATGCCTTCCTGATCTACGGAGGTGCCGCGCAATACACCTGTTGAGAAGCCGTCCTGAACCACAGAGCTTGTGACAGACTCGGCCGCGTAACCGGTTACGTCGTAATAAGGTACGCCGGCTGAGTCGTTTCTTAAGTTCCACGCCATAGTAAGGTTGCCCGCACCCGACCCGAAGCCCGTTATTGTTATGCTCTGATCGGTTGCCGGAGCCGTAATCTGCCCCGCGCTATTAAAGGTTACGCTTCCCGACGCGCCGGACGTTACGCTTCCAATTGATGAAGCCGCCACATAGTTCCATGTTTGCGCCGTAGTCTGCTTGGTGAAAGTGTATGTAACCGTGGTCGCTTCGCCAAGTGAGTTATATGCGTTAAACGAGCTAGAAAACGTAGCTCCGGCAGAGGCGGAGGCGTCCAGGTTTATTCCTAACCTGAAGATCGAGGTTTCTCTCGGTGTGCTCTGCACGCCTGTTATGTCTATGTCAGATGCTGTTCCGGCTCGTGTCACTACGCCGGAGGCGTTCGTGGTCATTCGATATCCTTGCACTACTGCGTCGTTCGGGTTAACCAAAAGGCCGTCTTTGTTCATCGTAAACTGCCCTGCGCGGGTATAGAACATTCCGCCTGATGACTTGTCGCGCACAACAAAGAAACCGGTCCCCTGAACCGCCATGTCTGTGGCATTGCCCGTGCTTTCAAAAGAGCCTTGCGAGAATTCCTGCGTGACGTTATTTATAAGAGCGCCACGGCCAAACTGAAGCGTGGTGGAGCCGTTGGCAACGGAGTTGGCCAGAATGTCGGCAAAGATGGCTCTGCTTGATTTAAAGCCGGTCGTATTGATGTTGGCTATGTTATCGCCGGTGACGTTCATCGCGTCGCCATACACCATAAGCCCGCTTATTCCTGAGTACATCGCGGCTGATAAACTCATTTTTCACAACCTCCATTTTTCACCGACATTAGATTATGCCTTCTTGCGACAGATCGTCCGTTGCCTGTTGACTTGTGTTAGTGTTCGTATTCGTTGCTAATACCGGTTCGCTTATTTCAAGCACCTCACCCAGCATATATTTTTTGTTACCTATGTGGATGTAGCCTACGTTGTTGTCGAAGGATACCTTGTCTACAATTCCTCTTGTGTATGTGTCAGCTTCAATAATGTTGCCGCTTATATCTGTTGCCGAAACGGTATAGTTGTAAAGACTGTCCGCAAGTGGTTTTCCCTGGTTGTTTAATCCGTCCCATTTAATGGAGTGTTCGCCAGCTCCCCTCGGCCCCAACTCAATGGTTCTTACAATGTTTCCGGCCTGGTCTTCTACGTTGATAGTAACCTCTCCGGCCAGGTCTGGCAGGCTAAAGCCGATATCAGACGCTTGCCCGCCCGTCACATGGACGCTGTGTCCCTGAACGGTGACTTCCTTGCCTATAAGGTTCATGCCTTGCGCGCTGTTTGTTGCGGCGGTCGCGGCCGTGAGCGAGCCTAAGTTCTCGTTGATGCTGAATAACTGCTCAAGTGACGAGAACTGCGCCATCTGTGCGGTGAACTCGGTGTTCTCCATCGGGTTCATCGGGTCTTGATGTTTTATCTGCGCTATGAGAAGGGTTAAAAACTGCTCCTTGCCCATGTTGTCACCATCGGTTTTTTTATATTCCGGTTTCTCTGTGTAGGTGGTCCCGGTTGTGTCGCTTGGTGGTGATACTATCATTTTATAGAGGCTCCCTTTTAGTCATGCCACGACGTCTAAAAGACCGTTGTGGGTTCTTATTCTGCTGTTGGTTTCGCCTGTCTCGTCGTCGTAGGCCATGCCGCCTTCATAGTTTCTATGGCCTGCGTTTCTAAAGTCACTTCCATCTCTTTGATCCTGGGCGAGGTTTTCGTTTCGGAAACGGCCACTGTCATCGGCCGTGCTTACAGATATCTCATCTACTTTAAGGCCGCTTGAGTTGAGCGATGCGCGAAGGTTCTCAAGGTTATTTTCGATGATAGCCTTAACCTCGCGTGTGTCTACGATCATGACGGCTCGCACCATGTTGTCGTGGGTCACCACTCTCATGTCTATTTTTCCAAGTTGCGGCGGGTTAAGCTTTATCGTCATGTTGGATTTGCCGTCGGCCCGCACATGAATCCGCGCTTTTTCCACCACCTGGTTCAGGACTGCCCGTTCAAAAGCGCTTTTAGCGGTTGAGCGTGCAGGCTTCGTTGAGGGCTCAGAACTTTCGGCCTTGCGTGTGGCGTCGCTTGCCATGCTTATGTCTGGCTGTTTGGCCGTTGCTTTGGCAGAGCCTTGGCCTGTGTCAGCTTTTGTGGAAGGGTTGCCGTTTTTTGCCTGTATGGCGATAGCTTCAGCCGTTTCCTTGGCTTTGGCCACCTGTTTAGGGTCTGCTTTTGTGACTATTTCAGGGGTGCCCTTAGCGTTTTTCTTTTTCCCTTTTGAACTTGCTGATTCCACTATTTTCTTAGTAGAGTAGGTAAGGCTTGTTTCAGCTTCTCCTCCGGTTTTGCCGTTTAGTTTTTCAAGAGCGGCCAGGATGTCTTCAGTTAACTTATTGCCACCACCATCCTGTTTCATCGCTTTTAAGAAGCTCTGAAGGTCGTTCAAAGCCATGGCTTTGATAGCATCACCGCCGGCCTTTATTGAAAGATCCAACCCTTTTGCCAGTTTTTCGGCAGCTTTGGAAAACTGTTCAACTTCATCCTGTGCAAACCCTAACGCACTTAAAAAGTCTTTAAACGACATATCCTTCATATCAGCTAAAAGGTCTTTCAGCGCTGAAGGGTCGGAATCCAGCAACTCTTTTATTTTGCTTCGCACCGCTTTTTTTACATCTTGCAGGGGAATTTCTTCTGCCGGAGTCTTTTTGGCTTCTTCGTTCCTGCTTATTTTGGGGGTATCTTCTGTTTTTTCCGGTTGGAGGTTTTCGCCTCTGTTTTCTTTTGGCGTAGGGGGTGCGCTCATCTCGTCAGCTTTTTTTACGCTCTGCTCCGGTTTGTAAGTTCTCTCTGGTTGTTTATCAGCTTTTCCCGCTATATCTTCACGATTTTTGCGATCTGTTTCTTTTGCCTTAACGGTTTCATTTATAGATGTAAATACATCCTCGAAGGTCTGATCTACCGTGGATCGTCCGGTTTCAAGGTTTTGGGCGGGGCTTCCAATAGCCTTATCCATCATTTCGCCCAATATCGAACCGATCATGTCAAAATTTCCTCATGTAACACCTTCTTTGTACCTATCTATAACAAGGCCTGTGCCAAACTTTTCATTTTGCATAAGTTGTTGATAATAAGGGTGATTATGTGTTGGGGTGGTGCTTCTTACTTAAGATGCGGGCAATTGTTGCCTTTTGATAGGCAGTTTAGGCCATTTGCACGCCTTTGGGCCGAGGCCAGAATAATACTTGACAGGAACAGTCAGGTTTTCTACCATCAATATCTTGCCGGTTGTGGTCTGGCTTGTAAAAACCGTGACTTACGCCGTAAAATTATTCGGTTAACACTAATTTTATTTTTAAGGTGTTACCTTGGGTTTATAGGTGGTGGAGCTGTTAATATGAGTTTCGTTCAAGGTTTGAGGTGCCGTGAGTGCGGTCGGGAGTATCCTACCGAGCCTGTGCACGTTTGCGAGTTTTGTTTCGGCCCGCTTGAGGTACGTTACGACTACGATGCCATAAAAAGGGTGTTAACGCGGGAACTTATTGAGTCTCGCCCTGCCAACATGTGGCGTTATCGCGAACTTATTCCGATAGACGGCGAGCCTACCGTAGGTCTTGATAACGGTTTTACGCCTCTTGTGAAGGCAAATAATTTGGGCAGGGTGCTGGGTCTTAACAACCTTTACTTAAAGAACGACTCTGTTTGCCACCCGACGCTAAGTTTTAAAGATCGTGTTGTCGCGGCGGCCGTGAACAAGGCCAGGGAATTTGGTTACGACACTATAGCTTGCGCGTCTACCGGAAACCTTGCCAATTCCGTTGCGGCACATGCGGCCAGCGCCGGAATGAAGAGTTATGTTTTTATTCCGCACGACCTGGAAACAAGCAAGGTTCTTGGCACATCTATATACGACCCGAAGGTTATTTCCATTCGTGGATCGTATGACGATGTTAACAGGTTCTGCTCGGAAGTTGCGGCGGTGTTCAAATGGGCTTTTGTGAATATAAATATAAGGCCTTTTTATGGAGACGGCTCCAAAACTTACGGATATGAAATAGCCGAGCAGTTAGGCTGGCGTGCGCCCGACAATGTCGTAGTGCCGGTGGCAGGTTCAAGCTTGATAACGAAAATATATAAAGCGTTTAACGAGTTTCACGATCTTGGCCTGATAGGCGAGGTAAACACAAAAATTTTCGCCGCGCAGGCAACCGGGTGTAACCCCGTTACCGCCGCTATCAAGGCGGGGGAAACGGATTTCAGACCTGTGAAACCGAACACTATCGCCAAATCGATTGCGATAGGAAACCCGGCGGACGGTTTTTATGGCATCAAGGTTGTGAACGAAACGGGCGGTTGGGGCGAGGACGCCACCAACGAGGAGATAGTTGAAGGTATGCGTCTTTTAGCTCGCACTGAAGGTATCTTTACCGAAACGGCGGGTGGCGTTACCGTGGCCGTTGCCAAAAAGCTGGTTGAGCAGGGAAGGCTTAAGCCGGATGAATTAACCGTTATCGCCATAACCGGCCAGGGCCTTAAAACGATAGAGGCGGTGGAGGGTTCCCTTAAAAGCCCGGTAGTGATTGAGCCCAAGCTTTCGGAGTTTGAGGCTATACATAAAAAACTTTGAGTTTAAAGAAAACCATAGAGCAGGAGAGATTTACATGGCGACCGTTAAAGTTCGTATTCCAACACCGTTACAGAAGCTGACAGGCGGCTTAGGCGAGGTCGACGGGGATGGAAACACCGTCAAGGATATGTTTGAGAGCCTTGAGACCAAATACCCCGGAATAAAAGAGCGCATCTACGACGAAGAAGGCACCATGCGCAGGTTTATAAATGTATATGTTAATGAAGAAGATATTCGTTTCCTGAACGGTGAAGGAACAGAGCTTAAAGACGGCGACGACATTTCTGTTATCCCGGCCATAGCTGGCGGAATTTAAGCTTAGCTATCAGATTAAAGAGGTAAAGCAAGATGGCAGATTTTACGGACGATCAGATATTCAGATATGCCCGCCACATCATTCTTCCTGAAGTAGGTGGAATAGGGCAGGAGAAACTTTTAAACGCTCGTGTGCTTTGTTTGGGCGCAGGCGGGCTTGGCGCACCGGTTCTCATGTATCTTGCCGCGGCCGGTGTTGGCAATATCGGCATAGTTGATTATGACGTCGTAGATATGTCCAACCTGCAACGCCAGGTGATACATAATTCAGACCGCGTAGGCGAGCTTAAGGTAGATTCAGCCAAGACCTTCATAGAAAAGCTTAATTCCGATGTCAACGTTATTACGATAAACGAAAAACTGACCTCGGCGAACATACTCGACATTTTAAAAGATTACGATATCGTCGTAGATGGAAGCGACAACTTCCCTACAAGATATCTTGTGAACGACGCGTGCGTGATGCTGAACAAGGTTAACGTTCACGGCTCCATATTCCGGTTTGACGGCCAGGTGACGGTATTCAAACCGAAGGTCGGCCCTTGCTATCGTTGCCTTTACCCTGAGCCTCCGCCACCCGGAATGGTGCCTAGTTGTCAGGAAGCCGGTGTGCTTGGTGTTCTGCCTGGTGTCGTAGGTTCCTTGCAGGCGGTTGAGGTTATAAAAGAAATTATAGGCGCGGGCGAAGACAATTCGTTGGTTGGAAAACTTCTTCTTTACAACGCCATGAAGGCAGAGGTTAGGAAACTTAACATAAGGCGAGACGTAAACTGCCCGGTGTGCGGAGATAACCCGACCATAACCGAGCTTATAGACTACGAACAGTTTTGTAGTATGCCGGCAGTAGAAATTTAAATGAAACTTGCAATGGTTATCTATACGGGGCCGGAGCAGGCTAATACTGCAACCTTGATAGGCATTGCAAGTGCGGCAAGGGCTAAGGGTGATGATGTTACCGTGTTCGCCATGTCCGACGGGGTGAGGAACCTTGCCCGCGAGGACTTTGTAAAGCTTGCGGACGATGGAATTAACATCGCCGTGTGCGACCATAACAGAACGGAATTCGGCGCGCCGACAGACGTTGAAGGCGTTAATTACGGTAGCCAATACGACTTGGCCGGTTATATAAATGGTTGCGACCGGTTTTTGAGCTTTACCTGATTGTTATGGCTACAAAAAAAGTAACTGTTGTAATCTCGGAGGCTCCGTCGGCGGATGTTTCCGAACGACTAAGAATGACTGTCGGGCTTACTCTGGACGACGATAATGAAGTTTGCGTTTTATTGATCGACGACGGAGTTTATACGGGGCTTGGTATCGATCATGAAAAAATCGGTATCAAGGAAATGGATAAAGGCTTGGCGATGTTTGGAGCCTTGGGGGTT
>JAJRTC010000138.1 GCA_024278445.1 Nitrospirota bacterium | reverse complement strand
TGACGGCAAACGTAAAAACGCAAATAATGGCGATAAGTGCGGCTATGCGAGATGGGTGGCCCGCTGAATTCCATTCGTACATTGTATTGTAAAAAACAAGAAACATGAACGCTTTAACCGCAAAATATACCGTTGCGGAAATAAAGCCTACATGCAACCCGGATACCGCCAGCAGATGGGCGGAACCTGCGCGAGAGAAAGTCGTTCTGGCCTCAGGCGATATAAACCCCTGGTCGCCTATAAGCATTGCGCGGGCGATTGCCGTTACCATTTTGTCGTCAAAGGATAGCGTTCGCTTTATAGAGTTTTTAACTTTTTCAAAAGCACGACGCCATGAGAAAGTGGTTTCGACATGTGTCACCACCGTTTTTTTGATCGTGGTGATAATTGCCGTTATTCCACGATTTTTTAAATACTGATCGTAATCGAACCCACCTATGTTGCGATATGAAGACGGCTTTTTTATTTTTACGTTCGTAAGATGCAACACGTCTCCCGGTAAGAACATGGCGGGAATATTTTGAGGCGCATACCATCTGGCGTATCCGGTAGCGCTTTTCCCGTTTACGCTTTTCATTTCTACAAGGTACCGTGTGTTATAGAGCCGCTCCGATTCTGTCGCCGCAACTTTAAAAGTGACGCCCACCCTCTTTTTTGAGACAAAATGATAAATGTCGGTAGAGGGTGTTACCTTGTTGTCAAGAATCCATATAAGCGAGAAACCCGCCAGCAAAAAAAGGACGCACACAAGGCATTGAGCAAAATCCTTTTTTGTGAATGCTAAAAAACAGACCCAGCAACCTGTAGCAAGTATAAGTACCGAAACGTCATGCGCCCTGCCAAACAGAATACCGATGGCTAGAAACAGGAAATAAGCGAATAACGGGTTACTGAGTATATCCTGGGGTACTGCTTCTTTTTGTTCCACAGTTTTTGAGGATATCTTACCAGAGGCAAGCAAAAAGTTTTGCTAGGGTGCTATCGGGCCCATAGCGCGGAATTTTTTTCTGCGTTCAGATACCAGCTTGTGAGGTGCGAACCGGGCCAAGTCGTTTAAATTTCGTCTTAACACGCGCCTTAAAATAGAAGCGGCATGCGCATGTGATCTGTGGGCGCCACCCGGTGGTTCTTTTATAATTTCGTCGATAACCTTGTGGCCCAAAAGGTCTTGGGCCGTAAGCGCAAGCGCGTCTGCCGCCTCTTCCACCTTGTCGCCATTTTTCCATAAAATGGCCGCACACCCCTCAGGCGTTATCACGGAATAAACAGCATTTTCCATCATCATCACACGGTTCCCGACACCAAGTGCAAGCGCTCCGCCAGAGCCGCCTTCACCTATTACCACAGAAACAATGGGAACAGTTAGCGACGCCATCTCAAAAAGATTTCTGGCAATAGCTTCAGACTGCCCTCGCTCTTCCGCTCCAACACCCGGATAAGCGCCCGGAGTGTCGAGCAAAGTTACTATCGGCAAGCCAAACTTCTCGGCAAGCTTCATAAGGCGTAAAGCTTTTCTGTATCCTTCAGGGTGCGACATGCCAAAGTTTCTTTTTAACTTCTCTTTGGTGTCACGCCCTTTCTGGTGGCCTATCAGCATTACGGATCGCCCGTCTATTTTTGCAAATCCGCCGATGATAGATACGCCGTCGCCAAATGTTCTGTCACCATGAAGCTCTATAAAATCTGTAGTCATCAGGCTTATGTAGTCGAGCGTGTATGGCCTGTCTTGATGACGGGCCAAGCGGGTTCTCTGCCAGCGCGAAAGGTTTGCGAACGTATCTCGCCTCAGCTTGCCAACCTTTTTATTAAGCTTTTTGATCTCTGCGGAAAAATCAACAGAGCCATCTTTCGATAACTCACGCAGTTCCCCAAGCTTCATCTCCAGTTGTGCTATAGGCTCTTCAAAATCAAGAGAGGCAACCATATTTATGTATTTATCAAAAGATTATTCATATAAAGCTTAGCCTAACCGGCCAAGTTAAACCAAGTGTTAAAAAGTATAGCAGAACAGTGGAGCAGGTGTTCAAGAACTCTGTAAAGAGCGCACAAGCAGTTTCATATACACCCATGACATCATGGCTGTCATCCCGGCCCGAACGCTAATTCCTTGTTTGTAAATCTTTTTGGGAAATTTTAATAAATTCGTCCAGACAATTAATAGTAGCAGATAATGAACGAGCTAGAGACTCATACCGTGTGGGGGTTTCTTCTGCCGTGGTAACTTCAGCCTGATATTGCTTCAGCCGTTTAAGCGCCTCCCCTGAAAGCAAGGTGCCACCTGCTGTATCAATAGCCGTTGCAATTTTGTCGTTTGCCACTTTAGAACTCTCTATCAGTTCCTTTTCCTGATCTTCGGTAAGGTTAGATTTAACGGCACGCTGTTGTTCATAAAAAGCTTTCAAATGACGCAAAGCCTCTGTTACCGTCGAATATATTTCAGCTTTGCGGTTCCACCATTGTTCGGTGCGGCGTTTTTCCCGCAATAAACGCATTATTACAAAACAAGCCATAATCGCAATAGTTAACCAGACGATAATGTCTTTAGAGATTCCCATATCTACTTGCCCACATATTTACAATCACATAACTTCCGTATGTACTTTACAAGAGCCTTTATTTCCTGTTCAGACATCACCGTTTTATGCGGCGGCATGGCAGAATCAAACCCCATAGCGGGGCCGCCTTCGCTTATAACTTTAAAAATATCGTCGTCAGTGCGAGTACTCATAACAGAGGCATCGGTATGGTTACGCGGAGGTACCCCCAAAACGGCGGCAAGGTCACCCTTCCCGTCGCCATTCACGCCGTGGCACTGGGCGCAATGTAGTTGATAGTTACCCTCGGCCTGCCCGGCAGAATCTTTCGGGTTGATCGACGACCATTTTGATTTAGCGCCACCGCCACCCCATTTACCTTGCGCCCGCGCTTCAGTGGAAAGTGTGACTATCAGGAACAGCAGGCTCAAAATCATAAATCTCGTGATCATAATCAAGCTCTCCAAACATAAAGGTTAATTGTCTATCGTGGCTATGTATGGCAGGCAACGGTATTCCCCAGCGAAATCGAGACCATAGCCGACCACAAAAACATCGTCGATGGTAAACCCGTAATAATCAGGCGATATGTCAACTTTCCGGCGCGACGGTTTATCCAATAGCGCAACCGTCAAAACCTTGTCTGCCTGTTTAGCCTCAAGACGCTCCTTGACCTCCAGCATAGTCCTGCCAGTATCGATGATATCGTCGATCAAAACCACAGTTTTTCCCTCAACCGATGACTTTATATCACTAACAATTTCAATGCTTCCGGAGGATTCCTGTGCGTCCTTGTAACTTGACACTATAAGAAAGTCGATTATCGGGCTAACACCGTGGGCGTGAAGACGCCGCATCAGGTCCGACAAAAAAACGACGCTCCCTTTAAGCAAAGCAACCAATATTGTAGGAGAACCTGACGTATCCTTGGCAATGGAGGCCGCAAGCGCATCTACCCTGTTAGCAATTTCACTCTGTGAAATCAAGGTGTTAAGGGCTGGTTTTGTGTCAAAATCTGGCATTGTCAAAATTTTGGTATCGTTATTGTAAATAGATTACTCCGTGTTGTAACACAACACTTGACGTTAAAGCAACATAGCTATAAAGCCTGTATTTTTAGACAGATTCGCACTTTAGTTGAGAATTCTCTTGAAGTTAGGGGATGTTATATGTTAAAAAATATAAAGTTAACATTTATTTAAGCGAGAAAAACAATGGTGAGTGAAGCTGACATGGAAACTGCGCACGCAATTGCTACGGCGCCAACCCCTACTCCGAAACGACCTAATTTTTCAGAGTTTATCGGTAACAGCTCCGCCATGAGGTATGTCTACCAAACCATCACGAAGCTCCTGGACAACGATTCGACGGTTTTGATACTTGGCGACTCCGGCGTAGGCAAAGAGCTTATCGCCCAATCTATCCACGAGAACTCCATCAGGTGCGACAAGCCGTTTATTACTGTCAACTGCGGCGCCATCCCGGAGGATTTGCTTGAATCGGAATTGTTCGGACATGAAAAAGGCTCGTTCACCGGAGCGCACAGAACAAGAATCGGCAAATTTGAGATGGCCCACGGCGGCGCTATATTTCTGGACGAGATAGGCGATATGAGCCCTGCCCTGCAGGTAAAACTGCTTCGCGCATTGCAGGAGCGCGAGTTTGAGCGTGTCGGCGGAGCGGGAAGCATAAAGGTTGACGTTCGCGTTATAGCCGCAACAAATCAAAACCTGGAAAAAGCGATGGAAGAGCGCAGGTTCCGCGAAGATTTATACTATCGCCTGAATGTAATCCCGATAGAAGTTCCACCTCTGCGTGACAGAGACGACGATGTAGCGCTATTGGTCGGACATTTTATCAAGACTTTTAACAAGTCGAAAAACCGTAGCATCCATGGCGTAAGCCCTGAAGCTTTGGCAATAATGAAAAGTTATCAGTGGCCCGGCAACGTGCGTGAGCTAAAACACTTGATAGAACGCCTTGTGGTACTAAAAGGTGAAGGAGTAATTGAAAAGGCCGACTTGCCAGCCAAGTTCCACGATTTGGAACCTGCAGACGACAATGAGCTTATACGTGACATGTTACTGGTAGGTGAACCGGAGGAAATTAAGGCCACAGGGCTTGCCGGCATGGAATTAATACCGGAACCTGCACCGCTTGAGAATGAAACCAGCCGAAACTCACGGATACCGGGCGATGACGAAATTTCCGCATGGGAAATAGCCGATGTAGCACCGCCTATCTTGCCCGAAGAAGGAATAAACCTGAAAGAAGCGGTAGACAAGTATGAAACAGCGTTCATACTTGCGGCTCTTGAGCGCTCAGCCGGTGTAAAAAACAGAGCGGCCGGGCTTCTAAAATTAAACCGCACCACACTCGTTGAGAAGCTTAAGAAAAAAAAGATATTAAACGTTTCCCAGGAGAATGACGCAGCATAACCCGCAGAATAACTCCTTAAAGAACGTTGCTCCTCAGAATGGCGTCGCCCCTGTGTCAAACCCTTGGCGGGGCGGCGCTTTTCCACTTTTGCTGATACCGTAATAAGTTTATAATTATCATATCTTTACGACTATTTGCGAGCTTTCATTCTTACTTTCCTTATATCGGCACAGGTATTGCTTTTATGGAAGCCAAAGGAAACACAAGTTTATTAAATATGAGTGAAAACAAAAAATTCCGCCGCGTGTTGACATTTATTGTCGCCATAATTTCGTTTACAGCAGGCTTTGAATATGCGAGCGGCGAGGTAAACACGTTGAAGCGGCTAATCATCGCCGAAACTAAAGGCTCAACCAAACTTACCATTCTGGCCGCCACAACACCCGAAATCGACGTCGCTTTCGATAAAACAGAAAAACAGATCACTCTACGCGTTAAAAACAGCGCTCCTGACAGGCAGATGAAGAATGTAAAGTATGCAGACGACATTGTGCAATCGATTACCGTGGCCGAAGATAATGAGCTAGGTGATACGGTTATCACCGTCCGCTTCAAGCATGAGAACGTGGTTTTTTATCAATCCTCCCCCCTTACCGGCAAAGGGTCGTCGTTTGATTTCAGGCCGCTTGATAAAAGAATCCGTATCGCAGGTAAGCTGGAAGATCATTTTACTGCCGGCGTCCACTACAAAAAAGAACCGGTCACTCCGGCCGATACAGCTTCAAAAGCGGAAAGTGACGCAATTGCGGAACAATTTGCCGATATCGACAGGAAATATGGTGAGCTAGAAGAACTCTCCGGCCGTAAATATTACATTGAGATCATGAAAAAACTCCAGAAACGGGAGTTTGAGGAAGTTGTTGACCTGTCAGGTAAGTTTATCGCCGCCTTCCCTAAATCCCATTACAGCGAAATAGTTTACTACAGTAAGGCAGACGCCCTGTATAACCTCACAAAATATGAGCCCAAACATCGAAAGGCCGCGTTGGAAGCCTACAACGTCGCCATGAGCGAGTTTCCGCAATCGCACCTCTACCCTACGGGCCTCATGCGCAGGGCAGACATTTACTCTGACCAAGAGTTTTATATCGAGGCTCTTACCGAGTATGGCGGGCTTTTGAAAAACTTTTCAAAAAGCAAATACGCCACCCGTGCCATGTTGCAAAGAGCCGGCATATACATAAAACGTGGCAAGTATCAGGCCGCCTATAACGAGCTGGAGCGTATCCTTATACTCTATCCTAAAAAACGGGAGGTACGCGACGCAAAATATCTGATCGCCGAAACGTTCCACGACCAGGGAATGTTCAAAAAGGCCGGCATCATTTTTACCGAAGCGATATCGGCATGGCCGACATATCCGAAAACTCGTCCTTCAACTTATCTCAAAATAGCTGACACATGGTTTGAACTTGGTCAGTATAAAAAAGCCATGGACGAATGGTTCATGATCGCAAACCTTTTCCCTACCCAGGTTGAAGGACGTGTTGCAATGTTAAAGCTTGGCGAACTGAACGTTAAACTCAAAAAGAAGAAAAAAGGAGCTAAAATTTTCGAGGCTATGATACGAAGTTTCCCGGATAAGGACGAAGCCGTTTTAGCCAGAATGAGGCTTGCGTCATTAGGCGCAGAGGATCCTGACCTTATCAAAGAGAGCATGATATTTAGCTACGAAGCCTTCTCTAACCCGATAGCCACGCTAAACGACGTCATAAAAAAACATGAGGAAAAATATGGCATGGAGGCGTTAGAGCGCAAGGGAGACGCTTACGCCCAGCGCAAAAGGTTCATAGCCTCCATCGTGGCGTTCAAAGAGCTTTTGAGAAACTACCCTAAAGCTCGCATGTCCGAGGCGGTATATAACAAGGTGCGTGCAAATTTCTTTACGCTTATAGACACATACCACGCCCAAAACGGATTTTTCATGGCCCTGTTAACCTACTACAACAACTTCAACCCGTTCCTTCGCAACATCAAAGACCCGGTCATGCTCAAAAAAATTGCGGAGAGTTTTCATGAATTGACCCTCTATGAAAGGGCCAAAGACTATTACATGCGAACGGCGGCTTATGACAAGGAAAAGCGTTTTGCAGAAGATATAGCCTTCGGAATCTCGAAAGCTACTCTTGAAGGAGGTCATCCCAAAGAAGGCGAAAAGATGTTTAAACGCTTTATAGCGACCTACCCTGCAAGCAACAGGGCCATCGACGCCAGGTTCTATATGGGCCGCGCAATGCTGGCCCAGGGGCGAGAGGCAGAAGCTATAACCGAGTGGCGCATAGCCTCCGAGTTAAAGCCCAATCATCAGGAAGTTGGCAGGTTTGCCTATGAAACAGCGAACATATACAAAAAACGGGGGCAATATGTAATGGCCATAGACGCATACAACAGCGCCATAATTTCTTTTAATCCGGAAGTTAACCGCAAAGAACAGCTCGAACGGATAAAAGAGAGCTATTACCATATAGCGGAAGTAAGTTATATAGATCAGGAATGGCAAGACGCTATAAAATCAGCCGAACGGTTTACAAAACTCTACCCGGAAGACGATGGCGTAAACTGGATGCAGTATATGATATCCTCCTCCCTCGACAAGGTTGAGATGAGAGAGAGCGCAACAAAAAGACTGGAAACCATCGCCAAAAACGACAAGGAAACACTTCTTGGGCGTATTGCAAAGGTTCGGCTTGAAAACCGCCAGTGGAAAAATAAAAACCCGGAACTCTTTTCCAATTAGACTCAAAAATGATCTCTAACGGGAGCGATAGCGAAATCCGCAAACTACAAGAGGCCTTCAGGCTCCTCACCCGATCCACAAACACTTTAGAAGAGGCCTACTCGACCCTCAAAAACCAAACAAACCGGCTAAACCTTGACTTGCAAGAGAGCAGAAACTTTTTAGTCGATATGGTAACCAGCCTGAACTGCGGCGTGCTGGTGACTGATCTTGAAGGCCGGATCATAATGAAAAATCCGGAAGCGATAAGGCTCGACACCGACAACGAGCCCCTGGTGCGCGAATGGACAGGTATGGCAGGAAAAACTGGAACCGCAAGCCAGTTAAAAAAACAAAAAATAAGCTGGGACGCGCCCGACGGAAAAAAACTTGCCATATCCGTATCTTCCCTGAGGAGGGGAACAGAAGCTGGAAAAACCGGATACATTTTCATAATAGAAGACGTAACAGAAGTTGTGCGTTTAAGGAAGCAGGGGAACCGTAGCGAGAGGCTGGCCGCCATAGGCCAGGTAGCCGCAGGCATGGCCCACGAAATAAGAAATCCGTTGGGTGGGATGGAGCTTTACGCATCGCTCTTAGTGCGCGAGCTTAAAGGCGACGAAGACAAGCTTAAGATGGTAAACAGGATAAGCGCAGGCATACAGGCGGTGAACAACGTAGTATCCAACACACTGCTTTTCACAAGGGAGCCGATACCCGCCATGCGGGAGTTCGATATGAAAACCCTTTTGGAAGACACCATGGAGTTTGCCGGATATGTGTTCGACCAAAACCATATACAGGTAAAAACCAGCCTGCCAAAGGAAGCAATTTTGATGAAAGGCGACCCGGATCTTGTGCGGCAGGTAATATTAAACCTGATTCACAACTCCGTTCAGGCCATGCCCGATAGCGGCGAGTTTTTTCTATCGGCTATCTCGGTTGAAAAAAACAGAAAACCGTTCGTCGAAATTGTTACACGAGACACAGGCTCTGGTATTCCTGATAATATACGAGACAAGGTCTTCGATCCGTTTTTTACAACAAAAGATTCAGGCTCAGGTTTAGGGCTTGCCATAGCAAGCCAGATAACGCAGGCTCACGGAGGATATATAGACTTGATCGATACGGCCCAAAAAGGGGCGGGATTTATAATCTGCCTGCCCCAGGGAGATTTTTAAATAAACAGCAAGCAGAAAAACATTCTTGTAGTCGATGACGAAGAGGAGATGCGAGTTGCGCTCACAGAAGCGTTAACCCGCTCAGGCCATGCCGTTGTCGCGGTATCCAATGGTGAGGATGGGCTAAAAGCGTTGGAAAACGCTGAGGCGGACCTTATTATATCCGACGTCCGCATGCCAAAAATGAACGGGCTTGAGCTTTTGCGTCGTGTCCGCAAAAAATCGGCAGACACCCCGTTTGTTCTCATCACGGCTTACGGCTCCGTTGACGACGCTGTGGAAGCAATGAAACATGGCGCGACAGACTATCTGTTAAAACCGTTCTCCGCCGATACGCTGGACGACCTTATCCACCGCGTTTTTGAAAATGGCGAACCCCTGCCACGGGTCGAAGTTCAAAAGCCTTCAACCGTTAAAGCAAAAGTTAAAAAAACAAGGCAGATAGTAACCGAAAACGAAAAAATGCAACAGGTTTTAGACATTGCAAAGCGTGTGGCTCCAAGTAAATCAACCGTTCTGGTTCACGGTGAGTCTGGCGTTGGCAAAGAACTTATCGCACGGTTTATACATGAACATTCCGACAGGCGAGACAAACCTTTCGTTGCGGTAAATTGCGCCGCCGTGCCGGAAACCTTGTTAGAATCAGAACTGTTCGGCCATGAAAAAGGCTCGTTCACTGGAGCGTTCGCAAGAAAGCTTGGCCGGTTCGAGCTTGCAAACCACGGCACCATACTCCTTGACGAAATCACGGAGATGAACACCCCCCTGCAAGCCAAACTTTTGCGGGTACTGCAAGAAAATGAGATAGACCGCGTTGGCGGCCAGGAACCTGTGCCACTTGACATAAGGATTATCGCTACGACCAACAGGGATATCGAACAGGCGGTGGAAAACGGCGATTTCCGCGAAGACCTCTACTTTAGGCTAAACGTAATTCCGTTGAATGTGCCCTCACTAAAAGAGCGGGGCGATGACATCTCCATATTGGTGGAGTATTTCATTAAAAAGTTTAACGCTATAATGGGCAAGTTGGTAACTGGCGTGGAAAGTAGCGCGATGGAGGCTTTACAGAACAGGTCATGGCGCGGCAACGTGCGCGAGCTTGAAAACGTGATAGAACGCGCAGTCCTGCTTGCCACGGGTGACGACATAACAACAGCCGACCTTATGCTAGGGCGTGACATGGGAGCGAAGATATATGAGGATAAAGCGTTTGCCACAGGCGACATCGCAAAAGCTGGCAAAACCGTGGCCGAGATGGAAAAAAAGCTGATAGAAAATACTTTGGGCACAGTAAGCGGCAATAGAACACAGGCCGCAAAACTTCTTGGCGTATCCATACGCACCCTGCGCAACAAACTAAACGAATATAAAAAAAATAATCCGGCTTAAAACCCCCTCCCCCGCTCACAAGATAAATGACCGATATCGAACTTTTTAACTATGACTTGCCTGAAAGCCTGATAGCGCAACGCCCGGCAGAAAAACGGGACGCAAGCCGCATGATGGTTCTCAACCGCACAACAAAAGCCATAACCCACAACATGTTCACCTCGTTCATAAATTTTCTGCGTGCAGGCGATACGCTTGTGATAAACGACACCAGGGTTTTTCCGGCGAGATTGCATGGCACGCGTACAACAGGAGGCGCTATCGAAATTTTGCTCTGCAGGCGCATGAGCGATGGCGTGTGGGAAACCATGACACGCGGCCTTAAAAAATTATCGACAGGCGAAAAAATAAAAATAGCAGATACGGAAGTTACGCTTACTGAAAAGCTCGAAGGCGGGTTGGCGATTTTTGATTTCGGTTCCGATGAAGCTGTGAGATCTATAGCACAAGAATATGGAGAGACGCCTCTCCCCCCCTACATATCAAGGCCCAACGGCAAAATCGATAATACCGACAGGGAACGGTATCAAACTATATTTGCAAAAGAGGAAGGCTCGTGCGCCGCGCCAACCGCAGGGCTCCATTTTACCGATAACGTGTTAAAGAAAATCAGGGCAAAAGACATTGAAATAGTCACGGTTACATTGCACGTAGGGCCGGCCACGTTCAAACCTGTAAAAACAAAAAAGATAGAAGACCACCTTATGGGGCAGGAGCCGTTTATAATTCCGGAACCGACTGCGGAAATTATAAACAGGGCAAAATCGGAGAACAGGCGCGTTATAGCGGTAGGTAGCACGGTTACACGGGCGCTTGAGACATCGGCGTTACAAACAGGAAATGTTACGGCAGGCGCAGGAGTATCGTCGCTTTATATAACACCAGGTTTTACATTTAACGTGGTGGACGTGTTGTTAACAAATTTTCACCTGCCAAAATCAACACTTTTAATGATGGTAACAGCCTTTGCCGGGCACGAATTCATCATGAAAGCATACAACGAAGCCGTAACCTCAAAATACAGGTTTTTCTCCTACGGCGACGTTATGCTTTTAGTTTAGTGATCGTGACTCTTCGATAATAACAGCCTGCCTGTTAACGCGCGTTAAAATAATCGTTGGGTCGCCATCAGCCTTTGGAACAAAGCGCAGGTTGTACCAAACAAGTTTCCCGCACCGGTTAACGGTCCACTGCTCAATCCACATGTTGTTACCATCAGACGGTTGCTGGGTAACCTCGGCATGGGTAATGGTTTTCTTCTCACACGCTCTCGCCGCCAATTCCTCGGCTTCTATAATGTCGCTCTTGGCAGATTCCAAGAGAGCGCCCGTCGCAAGAGAGGCAAGTTCATTTACCTTAACCTCAACTTTAACCTCAGCCGGTGCCTCGTCGGCAGGAACCTCGACAGGAGCGTCTACCACGGTTCCGGTATCAACCTGTTCTCCCCTACCGGTAGCGCAACCGGCCATAAAAACAACAAGCGCAAAAAACGGTAACTTAAAAAGTTTCATTTTCGTCCCCCTGAATATCCGATATTTTATAAGCCTTTTTCACAAGTTTTTAAAGCTATTTATTGCGTTAGGCACCCCAATACGCGCTCCTGACGAAAACAGACGGCCAGGCAAAAGTGGCGCACTAAAATTTGCACAAATTCCTCCGGCACACGCAAGGAAAGTTCATTGTAATAAAAACACCCGCAATTTCAAGCAGATAAACAAACTAAAGAGCCGCATTGCCAACATGTTGTTTCATGTATAATCTATCCTCAATTAATGATGGAGAAATATGGCTTATAACATAAAACTGGACGTATTCGAGGGGCCGCTTGACCTTTTGCTACATCTTATAAAAGAGCAGGAGGTCGATATATACGACATTCCCATAGCGAAGATAGCAGAACAGTATTTCGAATATATCAGCGTTATGAAGTCGCTAAACCTCGACGTGGCTGGCGATTATCTTGTGATGGCGGCCACCTTGACCTACATAAAATCAAGAACTCTACTGCCCAAAGAAGAGATTTTTGAAGACGAAGAGGAAGGGATCGACCCGCGTGACGAGCTGGTAGCAAAACTTCTTGAATACAAAAAGTTCAAGGAAGCCGCAATGACACTGCGCGAAAAGGAGATAACCCAGTCGCAGGTTTTTGCACGCAAGCCAGGCGATCAAAACACGCCGGACGACGGGGAATTGCTTCTTGAAGTTAGCGTCTTTGAGCTTTTAAAGAGTTTCAAGGGCGTAATGGAGCGTTTGGACGGCGATGCTGAATTTACACTTACGCTAGAAGAAATATCTGTAACAGATAAATTAAATCAAATGGTGGCAAGGCTTGAGCAGGTTGAAAGAATGACTTTCGATTCACTCTTCGAACTTGATAAAAACAAGATGGAGGTCGTCGCCAGCTTCCTTGCATTACTTGAGCTGTTACGGCTAAAACTTGCAAAGGCGATACAAGCAAGGCCCGGAGGGGAAATAATAATATACCGTGCCCCGGAAGACGATATGGACTACGACGAACCGGAAGATGGTGTGTTTAAAGAAACAGAAATCAATATAAAAGATTCGGACATCGCCTCAGGCGGTGTAACTGTGGAGCGTGAGAATGGATCGGGATCAGCTTAAAGGGATATTGGAAAACCTCATGTTCGTCTCCGACGGGCCGATAGAGGTAGACCGCATAGCATCGTTTGTCGAGGGAGACGCCGATAAGGCTGAAATCGCCGAGGCGCTAAACGAACTAAAAGACGAATATAAGGAGCGGAGCCTTGAAATAGCCGAGGTGGCGGAAGGATGGAGGATACAAACCCGCCCTGAATACGCACCTTGGATCACCATGTTCTATAAAATGGAACGTGGCCAGAAGCTCTCCCGCGCATCGCTTGAGACCCTCGCGATAACCGCATACCGCCAGCCGATAACACGAACCGAGATAGACGAGATACGAGGCGTAGATTGCGGCGGTGTGCTACGCGGCCTTATAGATAAAAACCTTGTAAAAACCATGGGCAGACGCAAGGTTCCGGGCAAACCCATGATGTATGGCACGACCAAACGGTTTTTGGAATATTTCGGGCTTGCCAAACTTGCTGACCTTCCCACCATGGACGAGTTCCAGGAGGAGCTTGACGCAATGCTAAGCCAGGAAGAGCCACAGGAAGCGCTCGAAGTGGCAGAAGCAGATACGACAGAAGAAGTTAACGGTGAGCCTATGGAAATAGAAGAGCCGCAGGAAGTAACCACCGAATCGAGCGAGGAAATGGAAGACACAGAGGTAAATGATGACAAAAGCAGTTAACCCGCCTGAAAATCGCACAACCATTCGCCTTCATAAAATATTATCATCTGCCGGAGTTTGTTCCCTGCGTGAAGCTGAAAGACTTATCGCCGCAGGAACCGTTACGGTAAATGGCAAGGTGATAACAACTAAAGGTGCATCGGCCAACCCGGACGAAGATACGATCAGGGTTGACGGCAAGATTGTACAAACAACAATTGCACGAATCTATCTTGCCTTAAACAAGCCCAAAGGCTTTGTAACTACCCGTAGCGACGAAAAAGGCCGCAGAACCGTCATGGATCTTTTACCAAAAGAATACAGAAGCCTGCATCCTGTTGGCAGGCTCGACCTTATGAGTGAAGGGCTTCTGCTTTTCACCAACGACGGCGCCTTCACGCAAGCGATTCTTGCTCCTAAAAATAAGGTGAAAAAGGTATACAGGGTAAAAACAAGAAATATACCAGACAGGAAAACCACGGCCAAAATGGTAAGCGGCGTCACCATAGATGGCGAAAAGTTAAGAGCCGAATCTGTAACCCTGAAAGAGGTCATAGGCAAAAACTGCTGGCTGGAAATCACCCTGACCGAGGGGAAAAATCGCCATATAAGAAGGCTGTGTGAAACTCTGGGACACCCTGCCCTTAAGGTGAAAAGGATGTCGATTGGCCCTGTAAAACTTGGAGACTTAAAAACAGGCGAAGCACGGCAACTCAAAGTTGAAGTGGTTAACAAACTGTTTAAAATGGCCGGAGGCAAAAAACCGGTACCGTTAAAAAGCACCAACAGCCGTAAAAAAACGGGACGCTGGTAAAGTGATAGCCCCTGAAAAAGTTATCGCAACCGCCCCGACCAGAATTGACCTTGCGGGCGGAACTCTCGATATCTGGCCGTTAAACGTTTTTTTTGACAACCCTGTAACGGTGAACATCGCTATAGACATAAAAGTTTCTGCCACCGTTATGGGCCGTAAAGACTCAAAGATAGTCTTCACGTCTGAGGACCAAAGGAAAAGGGTTGAATTTAAAAATTTTGAATCAGTTCATCACCGTCATGCGCTAGGTCTCCTGAGCCGTCTTTCAACTTTTTTTATCACAAGCAATGCCGGAGTTGAGATAACCACCAAATCAAATGCGCCGTCTGGAGCGGGGCTTGCCGGATCGTCTGCGTTGAACATCGCACTTTGCGGAGCATTGTCGAAATTTACAGGCACTAACCTGCGAAAAGAAAAATTAATAAACGTGGCAAAAGATATAGAAGCCGCACTGCTAGGGGTTCCTACAGGGCTTCAGGACTATGGAGCGGCAATTTATGGCGGAGTTAACGCGTTTCATTTTCCCCCAGGCGGTATGGAACGGGAAAAACTTGCAGACCAGAACCGCGATCTTGAAAAAAATATAGTGCTATTCTATTCCGGTGCCTCCCGATCATCTGGCATAAATAACTGGGAGATGATGAAACGTATTATAGCAAAAGATAAAAAAACAATACACAAATTTGTTAAAATTTCAGAATGCGCCAAAGATGTAGTGGCTTCCATAAAAGCCGGCAACATCACAGATGTTGAAAAAGCGGTGGATATGGAGTGGAAGGCCCGCAGAGCCTTATTTCCTCAAATATCCACAAAAACAATAGATTCCTCAATCACCGCCGGGAAAAGGGCAGGTGCAAAATCAGCCCGAATATGTGGCGCTGGCGGTGGCGGATGTTTTTTCCTTATGGCAGAGCCTGAATTACACCAAAAAGTCATATCCTCTGTGGAACGCTTTGGGCCAAAAAAATTATCTTTTAAAACTTGCAAAACTGGCTTAAGTGTGTACAATTAAATTATAATAGCAGTGGGGAATATTCACATCACGCAGGGGGTATTTCGCTAGATGAGCGCTAAAGTTACATGCAGTCCCATAGAGCTTGTTCAGGGTGACATAACGCTATTGAGTGCCGATGCCATCGTCAACCCGTCCAACACCAGCCTTATTCTTGGTTCCGGTGTGTCTGGAGCGATAAAAGCCCATGGCGGCAAAACTATTCAGCAAGAGATGAGTAAGATAGGTAGATGCGCCGTCGGCAAAGCGATTGTAACATCCGCCGGTAATCTTCCCTCAAAATATATAATCCACACCGTAGGCCCCAGAATGGGCGAAGGTGACGAGGATAAAAAGTTAAAACACGCCACAGAGGAATCACTAAAACTAGCTGAGGAATTAAAACTCTCGTCTATTGCCTTTCCGGCGATCTCAACCGGAGCGTTTGGGTTTCCGGTAAAAAGTTGTTCAATTATCATGCTAACCAGCGCATTCGACCACTTCACATCAAAGGAGCCCAGGAGCTTACAGCAAATTGTGTTCTGCCTTCACGACTCTGAGATACTCGAAGAATTTAAAAGCACCATTAAATGGCTCCAGTCATACTGTGAAGATATCTAGCAGGTTGCTGAAAAACTATTTTCAGTTGTCATTCTGAGCCCGTTCGATTCACTTCGTTCACTCAGGACAGGCTCCGCGAAGAATCTCAACCGTTGATATTA
>JAJRTC010000137.1 GCA_024278445.1 Nitrospirota bacterium | reverse complement strand
TGTAAAAACGAGATCCTT
The DNA here is from genome assembly GCA_024278445.1 of Nitrospirota bacterium. Taxonomy (GTDB): domain Bacteria; phylum Nitrospinota_A; class UBA7883; order UBA7883; family JAJRTC01; genus JAJRTC01. The sequence goes on along the minus strand of JAJRTC010000137.1, from coordinate 6,835 downwards.
CACCTTCGGTTCAGGATGACAAGGTGTGACGTCTACCAGTCATTGAGAAGTGAGCGCGGAATGTCAATGACAACTGTAAAGGCTTTTAAAGACCTAATGTACCTTTCTGTAAACGCAAATCTTGATTTTTGCACCTGAACGTATGACGAGCAGGGCTAGGTTAGGTAAGCTTTAAAAACGAAAGTTTTTTTGATTCAAGCCGGGAAACGCCACCTCGTAAATGTTTATCCACTTCACGGGCACACTCCCGTCCTTCCGAGATGGCATAAACAACAAGTGATTGGCCCGTACGCATATCGCCTGCCGCAAACACGTTTTCAACCGAGGTTTTGTAGTCGTCACCGGTTTTAACGTTGCCGCGAGCGTCTTTCTCCACTCCAAGCTCTTCAAGAAGACCTGCGGGGTCTGGATGTAAAAAACCCATACCAAGAAAGGCGAGATCGGCTTTATATTCACCTTTCGTTCCCGGAATTTCGGTAAACTTGCCGCTCTCATCCCACTTGATTTTTACATACTTAACGCCGGTCAAACATCCATCGGCATTTTTTACAAACTCTTTGGAGAGTATCGACCACTCCCGCTCGCATCCTTCTTCATGCGAGGAGGATGAACTGAAAACTTTCGGGCCAGGATGGGAGGGCCACGGCGTAGCGTCCGTTCGTGCAGTTGGCGGTTTTGGCAAAAGCTCTATTTGGGTCACCGAACTAGCGCCATGACGTATTGACGTCCCGACACAATCAGACCCTGTGTCACCGCCGCCGATAACCAGCACGTTTTTACCTTTTGCATGTATTTTTTCATTTTCTGCAATTTCATCACCCGCCACGCGTTTGTTATTTTGCGCCAGAAACTCCATGGCAAAATGAACGCCTTTTGCGTCACGCCCCGGAATAGGTAAATCACGCGGGATGGTAGAGCCACCAGCCAATACTATAGCGTCGAACTCCTTTTGCAGGTCGGAGGTTTTGATATCGATGCCTACATTGGAATTAGGTTTAAAGATTATCCCTTCTTTTTCCATAACGTCCATCCGCCGGTCGATCACTTTTTTGGCAAGTTTGAAATCTGGTATTCCATATCGTAAAAGGCCGCCTATTCTGTTTGAACGTTCAAACACGGTTACGGTATGCCCCGCCTTGTTGAGTTGATCCGCCACACCAAGCCCCGCAGGGCCGGAACCGACAACGGCCACCTTTTTACCTGTTCTAACGGCTGGAGGCTTAGGTTTAACCCAACCTTCTTTAAAGGCGTGTTCGATAATGGATAGTTCTATGTTTTTTATTGTTACAGGTTCTCCTATAAGCCCCAGGACGCAACCCGATTCGCAAGGCGCAGGGCAAATTCTGCCCGTAAACTCAGGAAAAGTGTTCGTGCTGGAGAGGCTATGATAGGCGTCTTCCCAACGGCCCCTGTACACATGGTCGTTAAAATCGGGCATGATGTTGTGAAGAGGGCAGTTAGGATGACAGAAAGGGGTGCCGCAATCCATACACCTTGCACCCTGTTCCTCCAGTTCCTCTTTCGACATCGGAACCATGAATTCAAAAAAGCTTTTTATACGTTCCGCAACAGGCTTATATCCTGGGGTTTTACGTTTATATTCCCGAAATCCTGTAGGTTTTCCCATAAGTTCTGTCTATCTCCGATATAAAAAGGCGGGTTACGCCGTGACAGTTTCCTGTTTCGTTTCTTCGGCAAGCTCAGCTAGCGCACGTTTATAGTCTTTTGGCATAACCTTGATGAAACGGGGAAGCATTTCGTCCCATTTGCTCAGTATCTCAGCGGCTTTAGGGCTTCCAGTGTAGTTCCTGTGACGTTCGATCATTCCTCTGACCTCGTCGATTTCTTCCTGATCGGTCATTTTTTCAAGGTCGACCATTCCCTTGTTTATACGGCCTACGGTGCGCTCTTCCGTTTCCAGAATATAAGCTATGCCGCCACTCATTCCGGCGGCGAAGTTTTTACCTATCGGCCCCAATATCACGGCGCGACCGCCAGTCATATATTCGCACCCATGGTCTCCAACCGCTTCAACAACCACCTTTGCGCCTGAGTTACGAACGCAGAAGCGCTCACCACCTATACCCTTGATATACGCCTCACCATCCGTAGCGCCATAGAAGGCAACGTTGCCCACAATCACATGTTCGCTCGCCTTGAATTTAGACGCCTTGGGCGGATAGAGGATAACCTTCGCACCAGACAATCCTTTGCAGAAATAGTCGTTAGCTTCGCCTTCAAGCTCGAAGGTGAGGCCCTTGGTGCCAAAGCATGCAAAACTTTGCCCGGCGGTGCCATTGGCTTTTATATAGATGGTGTCTTCCGGCAATCCTTCCTCTCCGTATTTTCTGGAAATTTCAGCGGAGAGCATACCGCCAACCGTGCGGTTTACGTTTCGTATTCTGATTTCTCCACGAACCTTTTCGCCATTTTCAAGCGCCGGTTTCGCCATCTCTATAAGCTGATTATCCAGTGCCTTTTCAAGCTCAAAGTCTTGTTTGTCGCACTGGTATGGAGCGCACCCCAAGGAGACAGCTTTCGTTAATAACTGGTCGAGCTTTACATGTTTAGCCTTCCAGTGGGTTAAGCCCTCCTTCAGTTTTAGTTTCTCTACCTGCCCTACCATCTCGTTGATCGTTCTAAAGCCTAACTTCGCCATATATTCACGAAGTTCCTCAGCCAGAAAACGGAACAGAGTAACCACATAGTCCGGGTCGCCAGAATAGTTTTTACGAAGTTCAGGATCTTGCGTTGCAACCCCTACGGGACAGACGTTAAGATGACACTTTCTCATCATTATGCATCCGCTCACCACAAGAGCCGCAGATGCCACGCCCCATTCCTCCGCGCCCAGCAGGGTAGCTATGGCCAGGCACCGGCCTGTTAATATCCTGCCGTCGGTCTGCACAACTATTCTGCTTCGCAGGTTGTTTCTCATGAGTACCTGGTGCGTTTCAGCCAGGCCAAGCTCCCACGGAAGCCCCGCGTGCCTTATAGAACCTTGCGGCGACGCGCCGGTGCCACCGTCGTGCCCTGATATCAGCACAGCTTCCGAATGTCCTTTTGAAACACCGGCGGCTATTGTGCCAACGCCTACTTCGGCAACCAATTTTACGTTTATCCGCGCTTTATTGTTAGCGTTTTTAAGGTCGAAAATAAGCTGAGCCAGGTCTTCGATAGAATAAATATCGTGATGAGGTGGTGGCGATATCAGCCCCACGCCGGGGGTCGAGTGACGCACACGGGCGATTACCTTGTCTACCTTCCCGCCGGGAAGCTGGCCGCCCTCGCCAGGTTTTGCACCCTGGGCCATTTTTATCTGAATCTCGTCGGCGTTAACAAGATAGTTAGACGTCACGCCGAACCTGCCGGAGGCCACCTGTTTTATGGCGGAGCGTGCAGAATCACCATTCGGGCGCGGTTTGAACCTTTCGATATCTTCCCCACCTTCACCTGTGTTGCTCTTGCCACCTAACCTGTTCATGGCGATGGCCAGGGTTTCGTGCGCTTCTTTGCTGATAGATCCAAACGACATCGCACCGGTGAAAAATCTTTTCACAATCTCCTCTACCGGCTCGACCTCGTCTATAGGAACAGGAGTTTCATTTGTAAAATCCAAAAGACCGCGTATGGTGTTCGCCTCCTCCGGGCAGGAATTCACCTTGGACGTAAACTCCTTGAACAAACCATAATCTTTTGACCTAGTGGAGCGCTGGAGAAGGAAAATCGTTTCAGGGTTATAAGAATGCCGCTCGCCCCTCGCTCTCCAGTAATATTTACCGCCAGCATCAAGCTTGATTCCGTTAACACCCTCCTCTTCCGGGTAGGCGTATCTGTGCCGCATGAGGCATTCTTCTTCCATCACGTCAAGGTCGATACCGGAAAGCCGTGAAGCGGTACCGGTGAAATATTTTTCAACAACCTTCTCGCTTAAACCGACAGCCTCGAAGATCTGAGAGCCGATGTATGATTGCAAGGTGGAGATGCCCATCTTGGACATAACCTTTAAAAGCCCTTTATCCACCGCCTTCATAAAGTTTCGTTTGGCTTCCTGCTTGGTATAGTTACCCTCAAGCTCGCCACGAAGACGCATATCTTCTATCGTCTCAAACGCTAAAAACGGATTAACGGCGCTCGCGCCATATCCGAGCAATAATGCAAAATGGTGTACTTCGCGTGCCGCGCCGGTTTTTACGATAATCCCGCATTTAGCGCGGGTTCCTTCTCTTATGAGATGATGGTGAACTGCCGAAACCGCCAGCAGGGCAGGTATCGGGGCATGGTCTCTATCAGCGCTTCGATCTGATAAAATTATTACGTTAATGCCGTTGTTTACGCTTTCAGCGGCTCGGCGGCAGATGTCGTCCAACGCTTTTTCAAGATTACCCTCGCCACCTTTTGGATTAAAAAGGGTGCGGATCGTAAGAGACTTGAATCCGTTCTGGTCAAGCTGGCAAAGTTTTTCAACCTCGTCATTGGTCATAACCGGTTGAGGCAGTTCTATAACCCTGCAATGTTCTTTGGCCTCAGTCAGAATATGCCCTTGCGCTCCGATGAACGTGACAAGCGACATAACCGATTCTTCGCGGATCGGGTCGATAGGCGGATTCGTTACCTGTGCAAACAACTGGTAAAAATAGCTGAAAAGATTTTGCGGGCTGTTAGACAAAAACGCCAACGGCGTATCGTCACCCATGGAGCCTATAGGCTCCGCTCCGGCGCTTGCCATCGGGCCTACAGTCATTTTTAAATCTTCTTGCGAATAACCGTAAACGCTCTGCCTGTGGACAAGAGTCGCGTGATCTGGCTGATGAGGTGACTTCACGTCTTTAATTTCGGAAAACTCAAGTTTCCCTTCTTTTAACCATTCGCCATAAGGCCTTGCGTCGGCCAGCATCTCTTTTATTTCGTCATCAGGGATGATTCGCCCCTCGTCGAGACTTGCCACGAACATACGCCCCGGCTGTAGCCTGCCTTTTAATACTATTTTTTCAGGCGGGAACTCAAGCATTCCGGCTTCAGACCCCATAACAAGTATATTGTCGTCGGTTAGCGCATAACGCGATGGCCGGAGCCCGTTTCTGTCAAGTGTAGCGCCTATAAGGTGGCCATCGGTAAAAGCTATCGAAGCTGGCCCGTCCCACGGTTCTATAAGTGTTGCGTGGAATTCGTAGAACGCCTTTTTCTTCTCGCTCATCTCCTCGTCAGAAGCCCACGCCTCAGGTATCAGCATGCTCATGACATGCGGAACAGAGCGGCCCGTTAAGGATAAAATCTCCACCGCGTTATCTAAAATGGCCGAGTCGGAGTGAGTATCGTCTATAATAGGGATCAGCCTTTCCAGTTCATCGGCCGTAAAAAGATTGGACGTAAATAAAGATTCCCGCGCCTTCATCCAGTTAACGTTTCCACGCAAGGTGTTTATTTCGCCGTTATGCGCGATATATCTGAACGGCTGGGCCAACGGCCAACTCGGCAGGGTGTTGGTAGAAAAACGGCTATGCACAAGGGCAATGGCCGATTTTAAACTCTCGTCGGCAAGGTCGGGGAAGTAGTCCGGGATCTGAGGGGCAGTGAGCATCCCCTTATAGGTTATCGTTTTGTATGACAATGACGAAACATAATATTCGTCGGCCTCTATGAGGCCCGAAGCCATTATCTGTTTTCTCGCATACTTGCGGATAACGTAAAGCCGTCTCTCAAAAGCGTCTGCGTCTTTTATGTCGTCAGACCTTTTTACAAAGACCTGCGTCATGTAAGGCTCCACCGCACGAACCATGGAACCTATATTTTTATTGTTGGTGGGAACTTCGCGCCAGCCAAGCACTTTTTGCCCCAGCTCTTCAACGCATGCCGAGAAAATTTCGATAACCGCTTTGCGTTTTTTTTCATCTTTTGGCAGGAAAACAAGCCCGGCCCCGTAAAATTTTTCGTCGGGCAGGTCTATGCCCAGCCTGTCACACTCTTTTTTGAAAAATCCGTGCGGAGTCTGTATTAAGAGCCCGGCCCCGTCGCCTGAGTTTTTCTCCGCACCGGAAGCACCGCGATGTTCGAGGTTTTCGAGGATTTCTATCCCTTTTCGCACGATCTCATGGGTTTTGTTCCCGTTAAGATCGGCGATAAACCCTACGCCACAGGCGTCATGTTCAAATTCAGGGTTATACAACCCTTCGCCCTTGTTCAATTTCTGACTATTATCCATACAAACTTCTTCCTTATTTTTAGCGGCGCATATATCTAACCACGTCGCAGTCTTGGGCGGACGCCAAAACGTCTATCCTGACCAAAAGCGCCTGGCGCCAATAGCCCGTCATTTCCCAAACTCGGCATCTCTTCTGGAGAGCCCTGTTTCAACTAGGCTATATAGGGGCTTTGATAACCATCCAGGCAAATTTCGCAAGAGGCTGTGCCTTGCGAATTGTCGAATATACCACCTCTCATCCTGCTAGTGAACCACAAAATAACCCGCAAGACGCCTGATAGTTTACCAGATTTTTACTATGTGCGGATAACTATTTGTTTTATATTATTTAATTTCCAAGGAGAAACCCTGCAACGTTTGCGACTGGCCTTCATTCGCAATCTTCCGGAAATCGCCGGTTTGAGTTTCTCCATAGCAAAAAAAATGATTGACGCTTTAAAAGATATAGCCAGTTTTTAATAAAAATTAAAGGCCTAACAGGGTGCTGAAAAACTATTTTCAGTTGTCATTCTTGAGCCCGTTCGATTCACTTTGTTCACTCAGGACAGGCTCCGCGAAGAATCTCAACCGTTGATATTAATAGTGTTATGAGATTCTTCGTTACCTGCGGCTCCTCAGAATGACAGTTTGAAC
>JAJRTC010000136.1 GCA_024278445.1 Nitrospirota bacterium | reverse complement strand
GAAGCGGCCAACACAGCCGATGGCGGCCCCGGAGACACAACTCCCGTTGGAAGTTATGAAAATGGCAAAAGCCCGTATGGCGCGATGGACATGTCTGGCAACGTCTGGGAATGGGTAGACGCCTGGAACACTGAAGACAAAAGATATCGCATTCAGTTGGGTGGTTCTTACTTCGACGATAAGAAGAAAAGTACGACAATAGCCAACCTGCTCAGCATACCGGACGATATGCACACATTCGTAGGGTTCAGGTGCGTTAAATAAAGTTGTTTGTTTTTCATCATAAGAAGGCTCGCCGTCAATGAGACTTAAGTTTTGTCTGCAAAAAAAGTCGCATTTAGCGTTGACGGCGTTTCTTTTTACAGGACTTACTTGGGGCGTCACGGGTTGCTCCAAGGAAATGGACACAAGTTTCATCCAAAGGGAGTCTTTCTCCACCGCAAAAAGCCTGTATAACCCCACGGACAACGAAATCGTCGCCGATAAGGAGACAGGGTTAGAAGTTATAAAAGATGTCATCAACGTAATCTTTGCTCCCGAAACAGACAAGGACACTGTAAACAAGGCCATATCGTTTGTACAAGGGGAAGTGGTCGGATACGACAAGGCCGTTTATCTTTACCAGATACGCGTAAAAGTGAAAAACCTTAAGGAACTCGATGAAGTCGGCAAGAAACTTCTTGGTAAATTCAAGGAAGGTGAACTCGTTTCCAAGTGTTCCGTGTCTGTTCATAAAAACCCCTATTACGTTAGGTAATTGCGAAAATCAATATTTGCGTTTACAGAAAGGCACATTCAGATCTTTAAAAACCTTTACGGTTGTCATCGCGAGGGAGCCTTTTGGCGACCGTGGCGATCCCGTTGGGGAAAGCATGGTTTGCGCCTGTCACATTGTTTTACATGGGATTGCCACGTCGGCTTATAGCCTCCTCGCAATGACACCAAGTGGACCTGTGTCGCCGTAATTTCAGATAAGCTCCGTATGTTGTAAGGCCAATTCGTAACCTCTTTTTCCATTCTGTAAATGTAAGTTGTGATCATTGCAGGTAATACGTAAACACCGGCCTTTTTAATATTCCCCCGTCAAGAGCCGGGGAATATTTCAAGTTTCCTCAGGGTCATCCCGACTTCGCTATTATAAAACTCTACATATCCCGTAAGCTCAGGCTCTACCGCCTGCAAGGCCTTCATGGCTTTTGTAGCCTCTTTGAAGGAAACAACGTCTGTAACTTCAACGCGTATGATGGTGTTTTTCCCATCCTGTTTAACCTCGTATACCGACCATGTTTTGTTAATCGCATTTAGCGCATCCTGATATTTGTCCTCAGGGCCGCTACTTGTGCAAGCGGAAACAACGCAAAGGGCAAAAACGGCGACAACACAAACCAGTAACTTTTTCATTTTTTCCATTTTAATAGTCCTTCCAGAACAACGTCATTAATGTTTGCTGTCGTTTTCTTTTAAAAATTCGATTATCGCTTTCCTGTTTTCAGGAATTTTCATCTTGCGTATTCTGGGCATTTTGTTCCCATACTTTTTCTTAAGCTCCAAAGCAACGGGATCGCCACTTTTTATCATCTCTTTCGGGTTGGTGAGCCACTTATCGAGCCATTCCACTGTGCGCCGCTCGGTAATTCCCGCAAGCCCCGGCCCAACAAGGGTATGGTCGGTAAGTTTATGGCACCGTTTGCACTTTTTAAGGTAAATTTTTTCACCACTAACGGCCCCTTGCGCCACACCATTAAAAATAAGGCAGACAGCAACAACCGCCAGTAAAAACGATTTCATGAAAACATGGTCCTTTCTTTTTTAGTCGCCCCAAAAAGCGGTCTTGAGCCCAACACCCATACTGCTCCAGATAATTTTGCCTTTTTTCGCATTAGGCAGATTTTTACGAACCAGTTCCTTGGCCGCCTCTGCCTGTTTAAACTCTATGCGTGGCGTCAACTCGCCACCTGACGATTCTCTAACGTCTATCTCGATATCCAGCCCGCCCTCACCCATGCGGAACACAACGATTCTCCAACTTCCAGAACCCAGTTGCGCAAGTTCCTTCTTGGTTTTTTCAACGGCCGCAGGCGGAAGGGATACCGACTTTCTTGCCTCTTCAAGATTCATACGGCTAGCTTTCACGGCGTTAAGCAGTCTCTCGTCACCTGTCTGCTCGCTATACATTGTGGAGATGATAAAGGTAACCTGAAAAAGAAAGTCCTGCTCCTTGGGGTCTACTCCCGGAGACATGGCATATTCGATCATCGCCTTAACTTCCATGGGGAACTCGTCAGTTCTCGTTTTTATAAGCTCCCGCATGGTAGCCTCGTCTTTTTTATCCATCGCCTGTATGAACAGAACACCCACACTCGGCTTTTCGCCTTCAGCCTGCGCAACGGCAGACACCGGAGCGAAACAGAACATAAACGTCAAAACAACCGCCAAGGAACAACCGCCTTTTTTAATCATTATTTTTCCCCTATAAATTTCTAAAGTACGTTTGCAAGAGGCGCTTAACCCGTTCATCAACGGTCAGAACCATATTTTCGGCACCGGCAAATGCATAGACATACCCGGACGGCGCTTTTTTGCCAATTTTAAGACTAACCGGCGTAGCAGAACCTTCGCTCCAGAACAATAGCTGGGCAATAGCCGGCTCCAGGCCATACTTGCCAAGTCCTTTTTGGTTACTCGTAACAAATTCCTTGATTCTTGCACTTGTAATTTCATCGATAAAGTCTGTAACCAGGTTAAAATCGACCTTGTCACCCTTCTCGTCACCAAGCCTCCATTCGTTATCCACACCCTTAACGATAACAAGCCAGCCCCCCCCCTCGCCGTGAACCTCTATCCTTTTCAACTTTTCCTTTTCAACATATAAAAGGTCACGGCTTCGCAGATCGTCGGCATGTCTTGGTATGGCGTTTATAGTCTCCTCCGGCAGAACAAAAACATAATCCCGGTCTGACATGGCGCAATAATAACCGCGTTTTTCCGGGCTTCTTTTGCCTATGTCAAGACGAACCGTTGGCTCAGAATCACCATGTTTCCAGAAGACCAGGCTAATCGCGGGTTTATCAAGGCCATAAGTCGCAAGGTTTGCATGGGTTTCTTCTGTAAACTCAGATATCTCTGCGTTTGCAAGAGCGCCCAAAAACTCGAATACCTTATTATGGTCGGTGCGGGCCGTTACAGGTTTTTCGAGGCCCCACTTGCCGTCTTGTGGAAGTTTGGCAAGGATGTAACCTTCAGGTCGCGTAATCGAAAACTGGTCAACCAGCACCGGGTTTACGCGAAGAACGGTTTTATTGCGGAAATAGAGCATATCCTTATTGGCTTCGGATCTGGCATCGGCCAACACTCTGAAGACAGCTTTTCGACCCTCCAGCCTAGCGTAGGCAACACCCATGGTAGGGGCTCTTTTACCAAACTGAACGGTGTATGGTTTAAGATCGCGCCCTACCTTCATGGTAACCCGCACGGTAGGGTTTGCAAGCCCGAATTCAACCAGACGTTCAGGCGTAGGGTCGGGATCCATCACATAGTCGGCATCGTTACGCGACGCGGCAAGATTTTTCAAAAACTTTTCTACCGCCCCGCTATGAGCTTTTGCTTCTATCGGTTTAACTATCCTCCACCCGTCGTCCCAGCGTTCCAGCTCTATGCTTTTATCATCGCTATCGTCGTTTTCAATGGTAAGCGTTAAAACTTCAAGAGTG
>JAJRTC010000135.1 GCA_024278445.1 Nitrospirota bacterium | reverse complement strand
TATGTTGGCCTGTTTTCTACATGGCACATGTCTTCGCCATCTTTTATTCCCTCTCGCGCGACCAACGCTTTCATAAAATCGGTAACCCGCTCGGTTCCGTCCATGGCACCCAGGCGTTCAATCATTTCATTGGCCGACATCGATAACACATAAAAAGAGATAGCTCGACCAGGTCAGTAGCACATCTAGCCGTTGCTCCAGCCACAAAATACTCCATCAACTTGCACTGTTTTACCCAGCTCAGGCGGCTCTTTCTCATACCACCCGCTATAACACATTATAGTGTTACCTGGGACAGTAGCTTGAATAATTGACTTTACGATATTACAGAAAAGATTAGGATGGTTAAAAAATCAGCCTAGGTATCCTTCTTTTTCGAGATGCAATAATATTCTTTGAGCGGCTTCATCTGGTGAACAATCGAAGGTGTCTATAACCAATTGGGCATTTTGCGGCTCTTCATACGGGGCGCTTATACCGGTAAACTCTTTCAGTATGCCGGCTCTTGCTTTGGCGTATAGCCCTTTCCGGTCACGATATTCACACACCTCAATGGATGTCGATACATACACTTCGATAAATCCGCCCAATTTTTTGATAAGATTGCGAACATCTCTTCTTGTCTCGGTATATGGAGCAATCGGCGCGCAGATGGCTACTCCTCCGTTTTTGGTTATTTCGCTCGCGACAAATCCGATGCGGCGTATGTTGATGTCGCGATGTTCTTTTGAAAAACCGAGATCTTTGGAGAGGTTTTTCCTGACGATGTCACCATCAAGCAAGGTTATTGGTCTTCCGCCAATTTCCATTAGCTTTATCATCAAAGCATTTGCAATGGTCGATTTACCCGAGCCGGATAAACCTGTGAAAAATATAGTAAATCCCTGTTTGTGCTTTGCTGGATACGCTTTGCGTAATTCCTCGACCACTTCGGGATAGGAAAACCATTCTGGTATAGCCACCCCGCTATCCAGCCTATAGCGAAGCTCCGTGCCGGAAACATTTAGAGCGGTCATATCTTCGCCCACCTGATCGACCGGCATGAATACATCTTTCTCTTTCACGTATACCATCATCTTAAACGGAATTATGTTGATGCCAATTTCTTTTTTATGTTGCTCCAAAAGCTCTTGAGCGTCGTATGGGCCATAAATATCTTCCCCATTGGAATCTTTCCCTGGGCCGGCATGGTCTCTTCCCACTATGAAATGCGAACACCCGTAATTTTTCCTTATTATGGCGTGGAGCATGGCCTCCCTTGGCCCCCCCATACGCATGGCCAATGGCAACAGGCTTAAAGTTGTTGTCTGCTCCGGATAACGCTCAAGCAGATGCTCGTAGCACCGCACACGAGAATAGTGGTCGATATCGCCTGGCTTGGTCATGCCAACCACTGGATTTATCAGCAAACTTGCTTCAATATCTTTTGCCGCTCGAAAAGTTATTTCATAATGTGCACGGTGCATCGGGTTACGGGTTTGAAAAGCGACTATCTTCCTCCACCCCATTTTCTTAAATTTGCTACGCAATTCTTGTGGTGTATCCCGTAATGATACGAAATCATAATGACGAGGGAGCTCTATTCCTTTTAAAGCGCCACCTATGTAAACAGGGTTGGCCTTGTTCAAAAGGTAATCAACCGCCGGGTGCTTCGCATCGCTCGTTCCGAAAACTTCTTTCGCCTCTTTTCCCTTGTCAGGAGTCCATATATCGGAGATGGTCATTACTGCAACCATAACGCCTTCGCGATCGAGCAAAGCTATATCATCAGCAATGGAAACACTTTCGGCAAATGCCCCTGTCACATCAAGGGTAATGGGTAATGGCCACAGTTTGCCATCAGCGAGGCGCATATTTTCAACAACGCCATTATAATCATCTTCACCCAAAAAGCCTGTGAGAGGTGAGAAACCTCCGTTCAATAGAAGCTCAATATCACATAATTGACGCTCGGTTAGATCCCATGATTGATAATCACGCGCTATTTCCTTCAGGCACTGTGCATCCGTGTTAGAAACGATCAAATCGGTAAGCGCGCCTCCATACGGCATGTTGAGTGACGCCATTATTCTATTCCTCTTCTTGTCTCGTATATTTTTCTAAATTAGCTTCTGATTGTAAACAATATATAGCACATTTCAGAAGCACTCTGATCGGGCAAAAAAAGGTGCCCCTCAAACACAGGAGGAGCACCTCTTAACTTGAAAGTAGTAATTAAAATTACATGGAGAGTTTTATCCATCTAATCTTAAGAGTCTTCAAGCCAAGCGTAGCTTTACGCGCAGGCGAACCGGCTGGCGTATCTGTTCCTTTACTGCCGACACCAACCCAAAGCTCCGTCTCCTGCGGCTTCATATACCGATGAAAGGTGATGCTATGAGTATCAAACGTACGGAAAGGTTTTCCGTCGGCTGAAAACTCGCTTTTAACGCCATAATTAATCTGCTGGTAACAGTAGTTAACAGAACCGTTTTTTAAAGATGTCCCGGCCGGAAGATTAACAAACCATCCGGCAAGCCTTGCGGCCTTGTCCTGTTTTTTAAGCCCAACAACAACTTGTATGGAAGTCGATTTACCCGGCATCCACGGAACTTCTGCAACACCATCGCTTACAAGACTGTTCCCGTTCTCGTCACGAACATCGACATAGACGTTATCCTCAAACTGCGGGTTGCTTTTATGACATGCGCCGCACTTAACAGGGCCGAACTCGTTTCCTCTTTTTGCGTTTGGATAAACAGAGGAACCGGGTAGCGCCAAAGCCATCGACGGTATTGCCATCATGACGGCAAACATAATTAAAAGTTTTTTCATAACAACCACCCCCTATTCAGTTGGAACAAAAACAAGTTTGATAGTGTGGCCGGTTAGATAATCCGGCCCCTTTCCATCACGTCCCAAATAAACGCGAAGCTCGCCTTTCAACTGCCTGCTTGGCGTTGTTCCGCTGAAGTAAAAAGTTTGGCCAGCAACAGTGTGATGCTTCACATTATGCTTTTCACCGTCTGTATCCGTATATTTCGTCCACGGCTGGCCCATCTCAAGCTTACGGACGCAGTTTGGAAGCTGGGTTTCTACACCTGATGGAAGTTTCCAAAGCCAACCGACCGTTGAAGCCTTGCCGGAATCTTTATGTCCTAACACAAGCTTGTAGCTTACGGTGTCGCCTCTTTTCATCGGAATAAAAATGGTATTTTTTGCGGCATTATAGTCGTTCACAACTTTTTTGCCATCCTCGATACGCAAAAGTTTAACAACCAGCCCTCCTTCAAAATCAGGACTTGTGTGACATGCCTTACATCCATCTTCAGGTTCGGCCCCCGTAGCAGGATAAGCATGGGCCAAGTTCCCTACCCCCGACAAAACAAAAAGCCCAACAGCCAAAGCTGTAATAACACGCATTAAATCATCCTCCCTGTTCACAGAATACCGTTCAACAAAAGGTCTTGAAGTAACATCAAGACAAGAACTCTTTGTGAACTGTTAATGATATAACAATTCAAAGCAGACTTAATTAACTTCTGTCAGGTTTAGGAGTCAACGGTGTAGACGCCGGGAGCTTTGGCAGAGTGATTTCCGGCAGTTTTCCTGTCATGGAGTTTAAAAAGGCAACGATATCGCCAATTTCCTTGGCCGATAATTTTTCGCCAAGCTGTGTCCAGCCCATGATTTTTACAGCCTCGCTCAAATTCCAGACGCTACCATCGTTAAAGTAGGGATAGGTAAATTCGATATTTCTCAGGGAAGGAACCTTGAACACGTTTTTGTCGTCTTCTTGTTTAGTCACGCCAAACCGCCCCTCGTCCTTCAAAAACGCAGGTTTGTTAACAACACCGAACTTTGCATACATTCCACCGCCAACGGCCACCCCCTCATGACAAGCGGCACAACCTTTATCCATAAAGATTTTCAGCCCTGTTTTTTCGTGAGCGGTGAGGGCAGATTCGTCACCTTTCAAAAAGCTGTCGAACCTCGACGGTGTAAGAAGGGTTCGCTCAAAAGCACCGATGGCATCGGCCATGTTTTTGTATGTAAGCGAATCAATACCAGGAAAAGCCTTTCTGAACATCACGACATATTCCGGGATAGAGCCAAGCCTTTTTAGCACAATATCCTTCGTTGCCGCCATCTCGACATCCGCCAGCACCGGCCCCTGGGCCTGAGCCTCGACGTCTTTAGCACGCCCGTCCCAGAACTGGGCTATGTGCAGTGAAGCATTCCATACGGTAGGAGCGTTTCGTCCGCCAACGTTCCATTTGTGTCCGGTAGAAAACGCGTTGTTATCCACACCGCCACCGGCCAGATTATGACACGAGTTACAGGAAAATACGTTCGATTTGGAGAGACGGGTTTCAAAATAAAGCGCCTTGCCAAGTTTTAGTTTTGCGGCTGTGCCCGGGTTATCCGCCTTAAAAACAGGTTTATCCGGAAGGGGTTTAAAATTGTCCCTTGCCTCTTTTAACAGGTCTGATACGGCCCATGCCGGACTTGTAACTGCAAAAAACAAAAAACCCGCCATCAATACTTTCAGAACGTTCACGTTTCCCTCCAAATGTTCAGGATCTCAACAACCAAGCAATCTATACTCTGTATAAAGACTGGAATCATAACAACATTCCACGCAAAAGTAAACGTAAAGCTGAAATACAGTTAATTCTTTTTTTTCAAACGGTTAACACAAAAAGTATGATAGCCGATGCAAATGACTAGTATACTACCATACTATAAGTTAGCTCTAAACGCCCTTTTTGCCGCCTAACACTATGGCGTTTGAGACAAGCTGATGGACGCTCGCAACGACACTCATATCTACTCCATACTCAGGCAAAACTTTCGTAAACTGCGCCTTGCAGATAGCGCATATCATCGCCATCGTATTAACACCATTGCGTTCCATCACCTCATGCAGTGCCTGCGCGCGCGGCATAGCGCCTTTTACGCGCAGATCCATAAGCTCGTCGGTCAAAAGCCCGCCTCCGGCACCACAGCAATATGTGACTTCGCGTATTGTCTCCTCGTCCATATCTACGAAATTACGGCAGACCGATTTTATAAGCTCGCGTGGTATCTCAAACTGTCCTCCCGGCGAGTTACCCATCCTCGACCCACGGGCTACGTTACATGAGTCATGAAAAGTTACGACCAAATCGTCGTTATAGCTTTTATCGATCTTTAAAGCGTCGCGTTGTATAAGATCCAGCGTAAACTCGCAGATATGCGCAGGGCTACGGTGTTCAGGATCGAGAAAATCAAACGGGCCGATTAACGTGTTCCAGAAGCTATATGCAACCCTCCACGCATGGCCGCACTCCCCTACTACTATCCTTTTTACATTAAGCTCTTCTGCCGCATCGCGTATACGTATGGCGACCTTTTTCATCAGGTCATAATTGCCTATGAACATTCCAAAGTTGGCAAACTCCGAAGCGTATGAGCTCATCGTCCATGACACACCAGCTTCGTGGAACACTTTACCGTATCCAATCAGGCCTTCTATGTGCGGTGAGCTGAAAAAATCAGCAGATGGGGCAATTAAAAGAACCTCCGCGTTTTTTTGATCCAGAGGAAATTTTACATCTGTTCCTGTTTCTTCTTTAACATCATCTTCCAAAAACTCAAGGCTGTTCTGCAAGGCAGGTTTTTCGATGCCGAGGTTATTGCCAACGGTCACTACCTTACCCAAAACCTCGTTAGAATATTTTTGCCCCATGCCGACGCTGTTCATAATCTCGCGGGCCGCCATCGAAATTTCTGCCGTGTCGATGCCAAACGGACAAAAAACAGAACATCGCCTGCATTGCGAGCATTGATGGTAGTAGTTCCACCATTCATCCATAACATCTTCTGTAAGCTCTTCAGCCCTAGACAGCCCGGGAAACAATTTCCCAGCAGTTGTAAAGTGCTTGCGATAAACTTTACGCATAAGCTCCTGCCGTGCCACCGGCATGTTGTTAGGGTCACCCGTGCCTAAAAAATAGTGGCATTTGTCTGTGCAGGCTCCGCACTTTACACACACGTCGAGAAACAGCTTTAACGATTTATATTTAGTCAGAAGCTCACCCATTTTATTGAGCGCTATCTCTTGCCAATTGTCAGGTTTGGATGGCGGGAACCCAAGGAGAACGTTCTGCTCTTCCCTGGCACGGTTAGCCCGGTCTTCCGTAGCGGCAGATTCATTTATCTTCGGAACTTTTATTTTGCCTGTCAGTTGTTCGGTTTTTATATCTGCCATAAGTTTACTTCTACCTGTCCCACGGGTTTATGTGCCGTTTCTCGTTGCAGTCGTCCACCATCACCCTCGTAGGCGAGAAGAAAATCCCCCCCGCGTGCATCAGCTTTGAAAAGGGCAAATAAACAAGAAGAACCATCACCAGCGTGAGATGTACGATAAACAAATGGTCATCCGGAATGTTAACGGGTGAGAAGGTAACAAGCCCCACCATAAAGTCTTTAACAGCACTAACATCCGCCATGAACAAAAACTGCATAGCCAAACCGGTTGCCGCTATAAGGGCCATCAGGATAAGCGCAAAATAATCGGCACCAGACGAAATATACCTGGTTCTGTCTACAAAAATCCGCCTTGCAAAAAGATAACCCGCGCTAACAACCAGAATAATGCCAGCATGAATACCGAACGGGCCAATGAAATATATAACCTCTGGCGTTGGAACAAGAACGTATCGCAAGTGGCGCAAAACTATGAGCAGAAACACGATGTGGAAGATATAACCGCCAATCCACGTCCATTTGTTCCCTTTAAAAAGGCTAGTGAAAAACAAAACCTCGCCGGTCATACGTAAAACCACCCCACCTTTGGTTGTTGGGGCGGGCATCGTAGGGATCTTTAGAGGTGAAGGAGTCACAGCGTATTCATAAACTTTCCTCACGAACCCCGCAAGGAATATGGCGGCGGAAGTGTAGCAAAGAAAAATAAAGACGAGCGAGAGAGTGGACAACCCCTTCATACACATCCGGTAGGTTTTGGCAGTCCGGCTATTTTACACGCCTGTTTCGATGGGCCACCCGGATACAGCTCGTAAAGATACTTTGTGTTCCCCTTCTCCTGCCCAAATTTTTTGCCAATAGCCTTGGTGAGGATACGAATCATCGGGGCAACGTTATACTCGTCGTAGTAATCACGAAGGAAGTTTATAACCTCCCAATGCGCATCCGTCAGCTTGATATTTTCGTTATTTGCCAAGGCGACAGCCACCTCCTCGTTCCAAAGGTCAAGCTGAATGAGATAACCGTCCTCGTCGGTTTCGTATGTAACGCCGTTCAACTCTATCGCCATGCCAACATCACCTCCACACAAAGATAAGCTTCGCTTGCCATTCTACGCTGTTTTCGGATAACCTCTCCAGGGGAGCCTCTAAAAATTCATTTCGGCTACAAACGATAGAACAATTAAGCATGATACAGACAAAATAACTCAACTCATAACTCTTTGAAATATAAAATGTCTGACGATCCCAAAAAATCGGGTCTTACGCTTGTTTTTAGCAAAATGAAGGGGCAGGGCCAAAAATCACCCCCCAGAGTTAAAACCAGCTACATATTCTGGTCATGGGTCGGCTCCTTCATCGGCATATTCGCCGTTGCAAGCATAACCTACAGGGCAGGTGTGCCTATGATGATAGGCTCTTTCGGAGCGTCGGCCGTGCTTCTGTATTCGGCACTTGAAGGCCCGTTATCACAACCGAGAAACCTTATCGGCGGGCATGTTATCTCTGCCATAATAGCGGTGGCGATATATCAGGCGCTTGGAAAAACGGATTTATCGGTTGCCCTTGCGGTATCTCTTGCCATAGTCGCCATGTTATCCACCAGAACCTTGCATCCGCCGGGAGGAGCAACCGCACTTATCGCCGTTAACACCGAGCAGGGCTTAAGTTTTGTGGCCTACCCCGTTCTGGCCGGAGCGCTTGTTTTGCTTGTAGTTGCACTGATTGTTAATAATATGGCCCCAGACCGGCACTACCCTAAAAACTGGATATAGGAGACAACGTTATGAAGCCCGCATATCAAAAAGTTCTTGTAGCCGTTCCACCACCCAACCATGAGCTATACGCCAAACCACTCGACGCCATCCGCCGGGCGGCGGCATCCCTTTCTATATTACCGGGGCTTCACTTGAACTTTCTTGGTGTTTTTTCTGTGGCAGAGGAACTAGGCTCCGGCGGGTTAAACCTTATGCCACCTGAAACTTTGGAACGAGAGCTTACGCTCCACAAGGAAACGCATCGCAAAAGTATTGAAGAATACACAAAATGGTTTGCCGAGAACTCAATATCACACTCAATTCATGTGGATAACGGCGACCCTGCCGAAATTGTTTTAAAATACGCAAACGAATGGAATACTGACCTCATTTTAATGGGGGCACATCACGAACACGCAATGTTCGACGTGTTTACAAGCAACGTCGCCAAATCTATTTTAAAACATGCCTCGTGCGACGTGATGATGATCTCATCCAAATAGAAACACTTGAGGCCCGAACCCGTGTTTAAAATAGCAAAACTGCTCATATCAGGGCCACACAGGAGCGCCGGCAAAACCACGGTTACGGCAGGTATCTGTGGCGCTTTAAAAAAACGCGGGGTCATCGTTCAACCTTTCAAGAAGGGGCCAGATTACATCGACCCTATGTGGTTGTCTCAATCGGCAGGCAGGGAATGTCGGAACCTGGATTTTTATATGATGGGCGCTATAAACATTCTCCGGTCGTTCCAGTCTGCCGCAAAGGGGGCGGATATAGCCGTTACAGAGGGGAGCCTTGGCCTTTTCGACGGGCTTAACGAAGACGGAACAGACAGCACGGCTGAGCTTGCAAAACTTACCGGGAGCCGGGTAATACTGGTGATCGATTCCACCCGCATGAACCGTGGAGTCGCCCCGCTGATTTTAGGCCAGATAAATTTCGATAACGATCTTGAAATATCTGGGGTGATACTCAACAAAGTGGCAAGTTCCCGCCATGAAACGAAGCTTTTAGCCGCTATAAAGCGTTATGTAGGGATAGAGGTTTTAGGTGTGATCCCTAAAATGCCAGAAACTCTTGGCGTTGAAGAGAGACACCTGGGGCTTATTCCACTAAAAGAAGATAACGCTCTTAAGAAAAAAGTAGAGAAAATGGTGGAAATCGCCGAAAAGAATATAAATCTTAACCGCGTTTTGGAAATCTCCCGCTCCGCCCCTCCGATGGAAGTGGTAAAACCACTACACCTTAAAACACGTCCTGCCACGGTTAAAATCGGCATAGCGATGGATCGCGCTTTTACTTTTTATTACCCAGACAACATCGAGGCGTTAGAAGCCGAAGGAGCGAAGGTTATCCCCTTTAGCCCGATGGCAACTAAAAAACTGCCAAACGTAAACGCCCTTTATATCGGCGGCGGGTTCCCTGAAATTTTTATCAGCGAGTTGGAAGCAAATATTTCATTACGGAAACAGATAAAAACAGCCATCGCAAACGGGCTCCCGGTCTATGCCGAGTGCGGCGGGCTTATGTACCTTGCGCGTTCCATAACATATAACGGACTTAAAAAAGATATGGTCGCCGCCTTGCCTCTTGATATCGAGATGACCAAAAAGCCGACGGGCTTAGGATATATGACACTTGAATCTACAGGCGAGGCCAAATGGTTTACGCCCGAAGGAGAGCTTCACTGCCACGAATTCCACCATTCGAAAGCTGTAAACCTTGAGAAAAACATACAATTTGCGTGGAAAACTCTTCGCGGGTTCGGGATAACGGGCAAACGTGACGGAATAATATATAAAAACGTTCTGGCCTCATACGCCCACTTGCACTGTTGCGCCGTAGAGACATGGGCCCGCGATTTTATAAAACTAGCGAAAGATACAGGGGTTAGCACAGCAAAAAAATTTCAGGATGATTTAATCCGGAATAAGCGGTAGAATTAAGCTGTAGAGCATCGCTTCCCGGCTAAAGACGGTTGCTCTATGCGCCCTTCCCCATGTTTTTGAGAGGCGGAAAAATGAGAGACCAATTGGGATATCGCCCGGTAATCGACCAATTCTCGCTCATTACGACATTTGGGAGGTTATTACATGATGCTTAAAATATTCTCTCGTACGGGTTTTATGGCCTTGGCGGCATTAACGGTTATTTCGTGTAGCGGTGGTAGTGGTGGCGGCGGGGCCGGTTCCGGTAGCGAAGATTCCTCCACAAACGTAGCCCCACCCACAGGAGCTTCTATAGGAAGTTGTTATGCCCGCGACGGTAGTGTCTGCATAGACTACACAGGTAACTACTGGAGGGATAACCCCGGAACCGCAAAGCTAAATTGCGAAGGGGAATACGGTAACTCCCAAGCGATCTATTACAACGACCCATGCCCTCTTCCCGCCCCTTACCTCATAGGAACCTGCGTGCACGGCATGGAAGATAAGTTTGAGACGTTTGTCCATTACTCCACCCTCGGAAGCGCGGGATACGACGACCCTGAGTTCGACTGGAACTGGCTCAAGATGGGGTGCGAAAGTCTCGGCCAGACTTGGGGCTGGGGCGACGCCACGCGATAATGAAAATAGCTGTTCAGGTCATCGAAGGGCCATATAACAACCAGGCGTCAGATTCAGCCTATCATTTCATAACTGCGGCGTTAGCCCGTGGGCATAAAATCGTGGGTGTCTTTTTTTATCATAATGGCGTGATAAACGTGTGTAACATGGCAAAGCCACCGCAAGACGACCGTAACATACAAAAACGATGGGGCGAGTTGGGTCGAGAGAATGGAATAGACATCGTGGCATGTATAGCCGCTTCCAAACGACGTGGCATCTGTGCCGACCATGTGATTGAAGGTGCCAGGGTTTCAGGGCTTGGGCAATTGACCGACATGACAATTGAAGCCGACAGGCTCGTAACATTCGGATAAGAACTAATGGAAAAAGAAAAACCAAAAATCGTAAAGAAGATTATGTTCGTGATGCGTCATGCGCCCCACGGAACTATATATAGCTACGAAGGCCTTGAAACCGCCCTCATCATGGCGGCCTATGAACAAGACCTCTCAATGACCTTCATAGGCGATGGCGTATTTACGCTGGTAAAAAATCAAAAAACGGAAAGCCTCGGCACAAAAGGGTTCGTAGCGACATACGGCGTATTGGAAGATTACGGAATAGAAAAAATCTATGTAGATAAGCAATCGATGGAAGATCGTGGCCTCAAGCCGGATGATTTTATAATTCCCGTGCAGGTGAAGGAAACATCAGAAATATCAGCTCTCATGGAAGAGCAGGATGCCACGGTACCATACTAGGAAACATCAGGAATGCTTCATATAGTAAACAAATCTCCATTTACCAATAACACGCTTACCGAGTGTTTGCGCTTTGTTACCCAAGGCACCGTTATCCTGCTGATAGAAGATGGCGTGCTAGCGGCCAAGAGCGGAACTGTATATTCCTCTAAAATGACCGAAACCCTGAAGAAAAATGAGGTATACGTTATCAAAGCGGATATCCTGGCCCGCGGGGTTAGCCCTATTATTGACGGCATAAAAGTGACGGACTACGAAGGGTTCGTTGATCTGGTGGAAAAAAACAAGGTTCATAGCTGGGTTTAAAAATAACCATATGTTATACCCAAAAACATCTTGATTAAACATCTGCTGGGGTATCTAATCATCGCAGGTTCACCATAAGTAGAAGCTAATGCGCTCATCCGGTAAAGTTCTCACCATGATCCTCGCAGGCGGGGAAGGGAGACGCCTTTATCCGCTAACCCGCGACCGTTCTAAACCTGCCGTTCCTTTTGGCGGAAGATACAGGATCATAGACTTCGTTCTGAGCAATTTTATAAACTCAGGACTTGCAAAAATAAAAGTGTTAACCCAGTTCAAGTCTGACTCGTTGAACAGGCACCTGGCAAGAGGCTGGCAACTATCGCCCATACTGGAGCAGTATATAGACCCCGTTCCGGCGCAGATGCGAACGGGGCGCAACTGGTACAAAGGAACGGCAGACGCAATATACCAGAACATTAACCTTATAAAAGACGAAAGCCCCGAATATGTGTGCGTTTTTGGCGGCGACCACATATATAAGATGGAAGTCGGCCAGATGATAAGACAGCATATCGACACGGGGGCAGACCTTACGGTTTCCGCCATCCCTTTTCCGGTTGATAAATCAAATCAGTTCGGAATCATAGAGGTAGATGAGAAGTGGCGCATAAAGGGTTTTGAAGAAAAGCCATCGGCCCCCAAGCATATACCGGGGCGTAAAGATTTTTCGCTCGTTTCTATGGGCAACTATATTTTTTCTACGGATGCGTTAATAAAAACCGTTGAGGAAGACGCGCAGATGGAAACAGATCACGACTTTGGCAAAAATATAATAACGTCGATGATAGACGAATACAAAGTGTATGCATACGATTTTAACACCAACGAAGTTCCGGGAATGAACGAGGAGGAACGTGGATATTGGCGCGACGTCGGCGATATGGATCAATACTGGGAAACGTCGCAAGACCTTGTAAACGTCTCTCCTGTTTTTAATCTGTATAACAACCAATGGCCGATACGTTGTTTCTATCCGCCCTACCCTCCTGCCAAATTTGTTTTCGCCGATGCAGGAAAGAGAATTGGCATGGCAACAGATTCACTCATATCAGAGGGGTGCATCATCTCAGGGGGCCAGGTAAACCGCTCGATTCTGTCGCCGCACTGTAGAGTAAATAGCTATGCGCATGTGGATGAATCTGTGCTTATGGAAGGTGTTAAAATTGGCAGGAGCGCAAAAGTAAGACGCGCGATCATAGACAAGCGCGTGACAATACCGCCGAACACCGAAATAGGGTACAATCCCGAAGAGGATCGCAAGAGGTTTCACGTCACGGGAAAGGGAATTGTCGTCATTCCCAAGGGTGCGACCTTCGACTGATTTTCGTTTTGTAGAATGAAAGAAGAAAGTTGAAGAAATTTATTTTAATTGTCGTGCCGCTTCTGGCACTTTCCGGTTTCCTTTTTTATGGCTATGAAAAGGAACTAAAAGTAAAACCAGTAGTTCCTGATTTTTCTACCACTCTTGCACATGTAAACAGCAAGGTTATTACGCTGGGCGACCTTCGGGCCGAGGTCGGACGCTATAAAAGCATTTTAAGTTTTGATGAAAGAGGTAACGCAGAAGACAGTTTCAATCTTAAAAAGGCGTTACTGAATCGCATGATAGATGACACCGTCCTCGAAGTTGAAGCGGACAGGCGCAATGTTTTTGTTACGCCCGAGGAGCTTGAATCCGAGGTCGGGTTACTTCTTGGGGAATATGACGAAGCCAAGCTTGGGCTTACCCTCTCTTCAAACGATGTAAGTTTTGAAGATTGGAAATCCGCTTTGGAAAAAAGGTTAAAAATACGCAAGCTGTTGGTGCTGGAGCTTGACTCGCGAATAGAGATTGCCGCTAAAGAAACGAAGGACTATTTTAACGAACATGCCAAAAAGTTTAAGTGGCCGGAGCGCGTGAGGGCAAGCCAAATAATGGTGGAAGACGAAGCTACGGCGGAAAAAATAAGAAAAAAGCTATTAAACAAAGGAGACTTTGCTAAAATAGCCAGGGAATTTTCCCGTAGCCCCGATGCTACGGCGGGCGGCGACCTAGGTTATTTCAGCCGTGGGCAGATGCCTCCTGAATTTGAAAGCGTTGTATTCGAGCTAAAAGTCGGGCAGGTTTCAGAAGTTATAAAATCCATTTACGGGTTTCATATTTTCAAGGTCGTAGCCAAAGAAAAACCGCGCGCCATGAAATATGAAGATGCGCGTGACCGAATACACAAAATATTATTGATAAAAAAGCGCGAGAAGGAGTTTAAAAATTGGTTGGCGGAAATAAAAAAAGAACTGAATATCGAGGTAAATACGAAGCCGCTTTTAGCATCTTCGCTATAATCCTGTTTTTCACCTCCGCTTCAGCTTTTGCCGAAGTGGAAGACCGTATCGTCGCCAATGTAAACGGCGAGATTATCCTTCTGTCCGAAGTTAAAAAGCAGATTGCTCTGCTCAAAGGATTTAGTGAGAAGAAAAAAGTAGAGATCAAGCCAGGTGAGCTTGCTGACGAAAATATTTTGAACAGCATGATTGATGAAAAAATTATGGCGCACTACGCGCGTGAGAATAACGTTGTTATAAAAGAAAGTGCTGTAGACAAATCTGTTGAAAAAGTAAAACAGAAAAGTAATATTACAGACGAGGTACTATCCGAGCTTTTAAAACGCGAAGGAATGACAATAAAAGACTATCGCAAAAAAATAAAAAACCAGATGATGATCCGGCAAATAATGTCTTTGGAAGTTCCATCTGTGGAGATATCAGACGAAGAAGCCAAAAGCTACTACAAACGTAATAAAGCCAAGTTTATCAAACCGGGCAAGGTACGGGCGGCCCATATAATAATTCTTCTTGGAGCAGATGGTGCGCGTGAAGCTGAAAGCAAAAAGAAGATTGAGCAGATTTTAAAGGAAATACAGGGCGGGGCCGATTTTGCACTTATGGCCAAAGCCAATTCAGAAGACGGAGCCGCTAAAGATGGTGGTGACTTGGGCTGGTTTACCCGTGGTAAAATGTTGCCCGCCTTTGAAAAGCTTGCCTTCTCACTTAAAAAGGGCGAGGTTGGCGGGCCGGTAAAAACCAAGTATGGCTATCATCTTATAAAGGTGTTAGACATCACAAACCCGGAGCCTACGCCTTATGCAGAGGTGGTAAAAAACATCAAGAACAGGTTGAAGGCTGAGGCCTATCAGAAAAAAAGCTCCGCATGGATAGAGCGGCTCAGGTCTCAGGCCTACATAGAAATACTTTATTAGAAGAGGTGGAATAAAACAGTGGGTGTAAAGGTTATAGGTTTGTTGTCTGGAGGGTTAGACAGCACCCTTGCGACGAGGATCATGAAAAAGCTTGGGTTTGAGGTAATTATTTTAAATTTCATGAGCCCGTTTTGTACATGCACCAGAAACGACCACGGGTGCAAGAGCGAGGCTAAACGCTTGGCCGACGAGCTTGGCGCTCCTGTTCGTTTGGAGTTCATGGGCGAGAAGTATATCGATATGGTAAAAAATCCGGTTCATGGATATGGTAAAAACATGAACCCATGCGTCGATTGCCGAATCATGATGTTCAAACGTGCAAAGGAAGTTATGGAAGAGGAGGGCGCGGCCTTCGTATATACGGGCGAGGTTGTTGGCCAGAGAGCGATGTCGCAAAAGATGGACAGAATGCACCTTATAGAACGTGAATCCGGCCTTGCAGGACGTCTTGTTCGTCCACTTTGCGCAAAACTATTGCCACCTACAATACCTGAAAAAGAAGGGCTCATCGATCGTGAGCAGATGCTTGCCATTCATGGCAGGTCTCGCAAACCGCAGATACAGATAGCAAAAGAAGAATTCGGTATGACAGAAAACCTCTGCTCCGGCGGTGGATGTCTTTTAACCGATGCAAGTTTTTCAAAGAGGATGAAAGACCTTGTGATCCACGATGACGACGCCTCGGTGAAGGATGCGAGGCTGTTAAGGGTTGGCCGCCATTTCAGGCTTTCAGAAGAGTTAAAGGTTATCGTTGGCAGGAACGAAGGGGAGAACGAACAGATAGAAAAGATGGCCTCTGCCGACGATTTTCTTTTCTATCCGATGGAGGTTAACGGGCCTGTGGCGTTGGTTAAAGGCAAGTTAGGCCGGGATGCCATCGACGCTATCGGGAGCATTACCGCAAGATATTGCTCCGGCGTTAACGGCTCACCCGTAAAAATAAAATATCAGCGCAAGAAAGACGATTCTGCGTGGCAGGTAGAGGTTGCGCCAATGGTGGAAGAAAATATAGAGAAGTTGCGTCTTTAATGGAGAAAAGAAGTAATGAGCAAAATTAGACAGGTATACATGGACAACAACGCCACCACGCGATTAAGGCCGGAGGCGCTTGAAGCGATGATGCCTTACATGACGGTTCACTTTGGCAATCCGTCTTCCGTACATCACCTGGGCAGGGCCGTGCGGGCAAAAATAAGTGATGCGCGTGACGTAATAGCCGCCGCCATCGGTGCCGATCCTTCCGAGGTTTTCTTTACGTCCGGCGGCACGGAGGCCGATAACCTTGCCATAAAAGGCCACGCATGGGCAGATAGAAAAGCGTCCGGTTCGCACGTTATAACTTCGCCTATAGAGCATCCCGCTGTCTTGGAGGTTTGCAAGTATCTTGCGAAAAACGGTTATGAGCTAACACAAGTTCCGGTAGACGCTGATGCCATGGTGAGCCCTGAATCTGTGCGCGAAGCAATAAAAGAGAACACCACGCTTGTTAGCATCATGCATGCAAACAACGAGGTAGGCACAATACAACCTGTGGCCGAGATAACAAAGATTGCAAAAGAAAAGGGCATAACGGTTCACACCGACGCAGTGCAGACGTTCATAAAAACCCCTGTTAATGTCGATGATCTGGGGGTCGATCTTTTATCTCTATCGAGCCACAAGGTGAACGGCCCTAAAGGTATCGGTGTGTTATATATCCGCAAGGGGACAAAGATGCACCCATTGGCCCATGGCGGACATCACGAACGCGGGCTTCGCGCCGGAACGGAGAACGTGGCGGGGATCATCGGCTTTGCAAAAAGTGTAGAGGTAGGTCTTGCCGAGATGGAAAAAACCGGTGCGCATGTAAAGAAATTGCGTGATGAGTTAGAACGCAGGATTCTTGCTGAAATTCCACACACCAAGTTAAACGGTCATCCTGAGAAACGCCTGCCCGGAACGGTAAATATAAGTTTTAAATGTATCGAAGGCGAGGCGTTGCTTATAAACATGGATATGTCCGGGATGGCGATATCAACAGGTTCCGCTTGCAGTTCCGGTTCGCTTGACCCATCGCACGTTCTTATAGCGATGGGCATACCACACGAGATAATCCATGGTAGCCTGCGCTTTTCGTTTGGACACGAGAACGTGATGGACGATGTTGATTATGCTATGACGCATCTGCCCAGGATAATAACGAATCTGCGAAACATCTCACCTTTGTGGGATCCTGAGGAGCTACGGGTAGTTTCGCTCGAAGAAGCGCAGAGCAACGCCAAAGTCGGGCATTAGTATAGCAATCGATGATCCAAATTCAGAGGTGACAAAGTGACTATCTAAGCAGGATTGTATTGGACTGCGACCAACCTCCCCTCTCGAGGGGGAGGAACTGCTTTTACATCACCAAAAAGTAAGTTCGAATATTATTTAACACAGTTTTTATGATTAAATCCGGATGTTTACACCTGAGATATCCTAAGAATTAAGTTTATCGCCTATAAGCACGACGCAATAATGTTCCACTAAGGCGTCCATTTTTCCCCTATATGCTGGAGTAAAAGTGCACCATCTCCATTAAGCTTTCTGCTTAGGTATACGGCTGAAAAACTTGAAGGCATTGAAGACAAATTATTCTTATGACACAATTAACGTATAGAGAAACATGCTAAACATAAAAATAATTTGGTGCCTTAATCCCATGCAAATCCAGAAAATAAAACGATTCTCTATATTTGCCATATCCCTAATCCTGACATCCATTTTCATATTATCGTCTACACCCTCTTACGCAGATGACTTGGCGGTAGAAGTTGAGTTTTGGCATTCTGTTAAAGAAAGTAACAACCCAGATGAGATTAGGGCTTATTTGAGCAAATCCCCAAACGGAGAATTTGCTGAACTGGCAAAAATCAAACTGGGTAAATTTGGGGAAAAACCTTTCAAGAAGTCCGACCTCGAAGAACCTGCGACTGTAGCACCTGAACAACCAACTTTAATACTTGAGTATTACGTTTCACCAAAAAATTGGGCGTGTACTAAAACTTCAGATGAAGATGGAACCTTATGGAAGGAAAAGTTCGACACCGAAATCACCTATTTTATTGATGACAAGGTGATTCACCGGGAGTTTTTAGGAGTTAAACAACGGTCCCTTAGAAAAACAATAAAAGAGGTACGCCTTTCGCCAGGAAATTATAAAGCTAAAGTTAGTTGGGGATGTGTGGAGTGCCCCCCTATAGCTGGACTGATCGGCTAAAAAATCAGGTGGTCTGTTCGATAATTGAGGGATAATTCCCTCAGAAGGAGTCGGACAGATGAGAAAGTATCGCCATTTTGACGAGGATTTTAAGCGGGATGCAGTATCCCGCATTGATACTGGAGCCATTACGCAGGCCCAAGCGGCCCGGGAGCATAATCTTTCCCCATCCCTGATAGACCGCTGGCAAAAACAGATTCACGAGGGAACCCTGCATTCCCGTCCCTCGGCGCGTGAGAAACAGTTGGAGCGTGAGCTTGATCTTTACAAGAAGAAGGTCGGTGAGCTTAGCGTCCAGGTAGACCTTTTAAAAAAACTAAACGAGACCTCAGCATCCATGAGAAGGTCGAATGGGTATATCGTAACCGGGAAGCCGTCGGCTCGGTCGGGAAAGGGCTCAAAATGATGGGGCTTAGTAAATCGACCTATTATTATCGGCCTAAGGTATCGCGCGCCGAGCGTGACAAACGTGACGCCGACCTGCGTGACAAGATCGAGTATTTGCAGGCGGAGTTTTCGTGCTACGGCTACCGTACGATCCGGAAACAGTTATTGCGCCATTACGGTATGGTGGTGAACGGGAAAAGGCTGTTGCGTGAGGTTCAGCGCCGGTTCATCACGACCACCGATTCCGATCATGGTCACCGGGTTTATCCGAACCTTCTCAAGGGAAAGGAAGTGACTGGCGTCAATCAAGTTTTTGTGAGCGACATCACATACAGTGCGCCCAGCCCTTGGAGACGTTTGGAAAGACGGCGCCAAGGCTTGAGCATGTCTGAAATACATAAAGATTCATACATGGAGGACATGAATCGAATGTCTGCTTTCCGCTGCGGGAAAGCAAGAACCGAAGCGGAGGTGATCTGCCGAGCGCTGGCAGAGTGACGTAGCCCGTGGGAAACGGGATGTGAGGCGAAGCCGTTACGCCAAGATGCATCCCCAGGCTGAGTATTGGAAGGTTGAGGAACACGAACCGGTTAATTCGCGTCTGTGGGCTGAAATGTCGCCTCCACCTACACGGCTTAACAGGTGGAATACGGACCAGAGCGGATCACAGGTACGGATCCCGCTCTCGAATGCCTGCTACAGATGTATGGCGGCAGGCGTGGATCCACGGAGAGAACGTAGTCAGACTGTGGAGTCCGTATCGACTTGCGGCAAGCAAGGATAAAGATTGCGATCGGCAGCCTAACCAATACGTTTGAGTCCGGCATGTGGACTGGGGAAGGTTTAATGAAATGTCTAAGGGAATGTGACCCCGATGATCATTAAACTGGCGGAGTTCTCGTAGTAGTCTGAGGCAGGGAAAACCTGCTACATGGCGAAGGGGAACAGTTTAAGTGGTTTGTTTGGCAGATTACCTGCCTGTAGTGAGGTGAAGACCTTTGATAATCAGCGAAATGCAAAACAAACTGGCTACATGGTCTTTGGCAGACAAAGAACGCAAGTTTAGCCGTCTGTTGAGGATAATTGTTAATCGGTCGTGGTTGCAAGAAGCGGCTCGCGTGACACTGGCATCA
This sequence comes from Nitrospirota bacterium, assembly GCA_024278445.1. Lineage (GTDB taxonomy): Bacteria > Nitrospinota_A > UBA7883 > UBA7883 > JAJRTC01 > JAJRTC01. The sequence continues at coordinate 27 of JAJRTC010000135.1, read as the reverse complement.
AGTGGTGCGAAGACACCAGGCATTGAT
>JAJRTC010000134.1 GCA_024278445.1 Nitrospirota bacterium | reverse complement strand
GGCAGTTCGTCCCCTATCTTTGAGTTTCTTGACGCGCAACCGGATACGGATATTATCGGAAACAGAGTAAAAACCGTATCGATATCCGGCTCAGCCGGCGGAACCGGCAAATCAACAACGGCCATCAATCTTGCCATGGCTTTAGCCTCCTGCGGTAGAGAAACCGTGGTGATAGACATATCCCCCGGCTCAAGAAGCGTTGGCAAAGCCCTGGGTACAGAAAGCCCCGCTTTTACGTTACGAGACTTTTTATATGAAAATGTAACGGACTTAACCGACATCATAGTAAAGACGCCTTTTGATAATCTATCCTTCATAGACAGCGGTTTTGATTACCTGAACTTTATAGACCCACCCGTCCGCGCCAGAAAAAACCTGATACATGCCCTGAACGAACTTGACGCGGAGTTCGTTATTCTCGATGTCGGGCTGATAACAGACAAAACACGCCTCGATCTTTTCATAGCTTCCGATATCCCTTTGCTGGTTACGACTCCGGAAGACGAAAATTTAGCTGAAGTGGAAGCCATGGCCAAAAGGCTCGTTCTGCGTTCTGTCGAAATAGAAATGGGAAGCGATCCTTCTATAAAAGACTTTTTGCAAAAAACGTGGAACGAGGGAACTGCTAATGAACAATCTATATACGATGCCCTTGAAACCGTTGTGCGACATAACGAAGAACTGACCACCCGCCTGCTTGAGCTAAAAAAAGCAACAAACATGGGCCTTCTGGTTAACATGGTGGAGTCTTTAGACAACTTGGGTTTTGGGCCGGAGTTAAAAGGAAAGATAGCTCAAGCCACAGGTTTTAACACCTTTTATCTCGGTTTTATACCAGCGGATGAAGTGGCGGCAAAAAACCCGATAACAGTAGGTTTTGAAACTCCCGCTACAAAAGCGTTCTTTGCTTTAGCTGGCGTCCTTACAGGCGAGCGGGGAGGAATAATAAAAGGGGGTAACACTTCAGGCGCTAAAAATGATGCGGAACCGCAAGATAATGTCCATATTCAGGATGCCATCGCCCAAAAAGCAAAAGAGCAAGCGATGGAAACTTCCGCGCGGGAGGCGGCGGATTATAAACGCAGGCTTATGGAAGAGGTCGAAAGAGAAGTTAAAAGTAAAAAACGCCTTGAGTTTATAAAGCTTGAAAACGAAATCGTCGCTACACGAGAACTTAAGCTAAAAGATTTTGAAAAAGAGTTAGAAGATATCGCAAAGGAGCGCCTTAACAGAGCCGATCTTGAAATAGAGCGAATACATAATGAGGCAATGAATGAAATTGCCAGGGAAAAGCGGGAAAAACGCAAAAGAATAGATGAAGAACTTGAAAAAACGGCGGAACTTAGGCGCAAGGAAATATATTCCAAAGCCAACCGTGAAGTAGACGACATCAGGGAGATGGTGTGGCGCAAGTTAGAAGAAGACCGGGATAAAAAGGTAGCAACCTTAAAAAATGAGATGGAGATCCTCCGCGATGCTGAGAGAGACACGGTTTACACCGAAATATCCGATTTAAAAGAGAAGTTAAAAGAAAAGGCGGTAGACGAGGTAGATGAGTTCCGCTGGACAATGTTAGAAGACGCAAACCGTGAAGTCATGCGCCTCTCCTCAATGTTCGACGAGGAAAGCGAGCGCAGGCACAAGGAAGTAGAGGTTGTCCTCAAACGTAAATACGATATCGAAAGCGAACGCCTGAACAACAAGTTACAAAACGAGCTTGCCCTCTTCCGGCAGGAAAAGACCCATGAAATCGTCCAACAGGTAAATATCGACCGCGAAAAAGCGTTTAGCGACTTTGAAAATGAGATCACAGAGTATCGCGACACGAAGCGTGAAGAGATAAAGGATGAACTTGAAAAAGATATTCTTGCCGAGAAAAGTAAAATTCAAAAAGCCCTTGCCGAGTATGTAGAAAAATCTAAAAAAGAAGCGGACGAAGAGTATGACGGGCGTATGGCTAAAATTGATTCAGAAATAGACGCGATCAGGAATGAAAAACTCGATGCGGTAAAAAAAGAGACTCAAAACATATACGACCGTATGGTTGAGGAGATAGAAGCAAGGTTACGCCTGGAAGAAAAAGAACGTTTCACCGCCCTTGAGCAGACAATGGAATCACTAAATGATGAGCGCAGGCAGGTTATTGAAAGGATAGTAGAAAAAGAACGTGAAGACCGAATAGAGGAGCTTGAAAAAGAGATCAGGGAAAGACGCGAGTCTATGCTCAACGAAATCGATAACGAAAAGATAGATATTAAACAGAACTGGCTTTCGCTGATAGAGGAAGAGGTCGCCCATAAAAAATCCGGCATGATGACACAAATTGAACGCCACATAGACGACGAGAGAAGAAAGCGTTTCAAGGCCATGTCTGACAAGCTCAAAGACGAAGAACTCGCTATGCGCGAAGCACTTTCAGAAAAAATAGCAACTGATGAAGAAGTTGCCAGAACGCACCTTATCAGCCAGCTTGATATCGAACGAAAAGAAATCCACGCAGAACTTATAGCCGATATGCGGCCCCGCATGATCCGCATAGAGATGAACCTTAAAAAAGAGATCGACACGCGCAGAGATAAATCCTATGAAGATCTGCGGCAAGAGCTTGAGACCTTAAGAAGCCGTAATATAGATAAACTCAGAAGGTGGGAGAGAGCTGAGCGTTCAAGGCTGATTGCGGTTATGAAAGAAAAACTCTCAGAAGAAGAAGCAACCATGCGCAAACTGCTGGAAAACAAAGTTAACTCGCAACGCCGTTCAGCTGAAGATAAAATTAAACGCGTCCTCTCAGACAGGCGAAACATCATTTTGGAAAAGCTACGCAAGGAACTTGCGCTTCAGAAAAAAAGCCTGATAGACAAAACAAGGCGAGAAACGGCTTTGGAGCGCAAAAGACTTACGATAGATATCCATGTGGAACTGGATCACGAGCGTGAAAAACGGACAAGATCGCTTGTAGCCGATATCTCCGACGAAAAAACAAGGCGTCAAAAAGAAATGGAACGCGAGTTGGAAAATGAGCGGATTGAAGCGCGTAGAGAACTTGCCGTAAACATTGTTGCAGAAGAGGCCCTGAGGATGGATGCCCTGCGTAAGGAGATGGAAGTATCTGAGCGTGCAATGGAGGAAGGGATTAAAAAGCGCCGTGAACGTCTTTGGCAAAAACAGGAGGAGTGGATTCGCTATGAGGCCGACAGGCTAAGGCTGGAACTAAAAGAAACCATGAGCGCAGAGTTGGAAACCGAGCGTGAAAAGCGCCGAAAAACGTTCGACGAAAAACTTTCCAAAGACGCTGAACGTGTTCTAAAACGTGCAAAACTGGAAGCCAGGCTTGAGAAATAGCGGCTTGTAAAACGTGTACAGATCGAAATTGAAGAAAAACACACCCAAATCGCCGCAAAATATCGCACGGCACTGCAAAACAGATACACACACAAGCGCAAAGCCATAGAAGCCGAGCTTAAAGTAATGCATAAAAACGGGTTCAGGAAGCTCAATTCCCATATCAACTCTAAAAAGACAGAAAAACTTGCAGAAATGAACAGGGAACTTTCAGTTGAAAGAGAGAAACGGCTTGAGATACTCAACATGGAAATTCGGACTGAGGAATATAAACGCCGTCAAGAAATGATCTCTGAGTATATGCAGAAAAAAGCGGAGCTTGACTTCTCCTTCAAAGACGAGAAAAAGAGATATTTTAAAGAGCTTCGCGAGGAAATGCTCAAAAACAGTGAGCTAAACCGTGGCAAATTTGAAGCGGAGATGGAAAGAATCGCCAAGAACTGGCGGTTAAACTAGAAAAGCTCTCCACTACCATCATCGACCAGATAAAGGCAGTGGGTCAGTTTGGTCATTCTGAGCCACTACCCCAGATAAAAATTCGTTGATTTTCACCTCTCCATAAGCGAGCATGATTAGTTCACATGATCGATTTGCATATATAGAAAATAAAAGGATTAAGAGCCAATGGGAATGACAATAACCGAGAAGATACTCGCAGACCACGCAGGGCGCGAGAAGGTCACGCCGGGCGAGCTTGTTACATGTGATGTAGACATAGCCCTGGGCAACGACATAACCGCGCCTATCGCGATAAAAGCGTTTGAAGGTGCCGGAGCGAAAAAAGTATACGACACCGAAAAGGTAGTGCTGGTGCCAGATCACTTTGTACCTAACAAAGACATCGCCTCGGCCCAGCAGGCACAAATAATGCGGCTTTTTGCGAAAGATCAAAAAATCACCAACTATTTTGAAGTCGGGCAGATGGGTATAGAACACGCCCTTCTGCCTGAGCGTTCCTTAACGCTTCCAGGAGACATCATCATAGGCGCAGACAGTCACACATGCACCTATGGTGCGCTCGGCGCGTTTTCTACCGGTGTAGGGTCTACCGACCTTGCCGCCACCATGATAACCGGCAAAATATGGCTCAGGGTTCCGGAGACCATGAAGTTCGTATTCAACGGCAAGAAAAAGAACAAGTGGATATCTGGCAAAGATTATATCCTTTACACGATAGGTAAAATTGGCGTTTCCGGCGCTCTTTACCGCGCAATGGAGTTTACAGGCTCGATGATAGAAGAAGCCACGATGGACGACAGGTTCTCGCTTGCCAACATGGCGGTGGAAGCCGGAGCCAAAAACGGGATAGTACATACCGACCGGAAAACGCTTGATTTCATAAACTCGCAAGATCAAAAACCGTCGCGCGAATACAAGGTTTACGAATCGGACGATGACGCAAACTATCATAGCGTTCACGAGTTTAACGGCGACGATATCGACTTGCAGGTGGCCTTCCCGCACTTGCCGGAGAACACAAAACCGGTTGCCGAGGCTAAAAACATAAAGCTCGACCAGGTTGTTGTGGGTTCCTGCACAAACGGCAGGCTCGCGGACCTTGAGGTGGTGGCAGGGCTTTTAAAAGGCCAAAAAGTTGCGGACGGAGTTCGCATGATAATAATCCCGGCGACACAAAAGATATACAAGCAGGCGATGGCGCGCGGCTATGTTGAAACATTTATAGACGCAGGCGCTGTTTTCTCTACCCCTACTTGCGGGCCGTGTCTTGGCGGGCATATGGGAATCCTCGCGGAGGGCGAGAAATGCCTTGCTACAACCAACAGAAACTTTGTTGGCAGGATGGGACATCCAAAATCGGAAGTCTATCTTGCGTCACCGGCCATCGCCGCCGCATCGGCTGTAACCGGAGTTATAACGGATCCTGCGGACATAGCGGGAGAGTAAGGAGAAAATCATGGGCATCATAAAAGGAAAATGCTGGAAATTCGGGGCTAACGTAGATACCGATCTTATAATACCCGCAAGATACTTAAACACATCCGACCCGGTAGAGCTTGCAAAACACGTTATGGAAGACGCGTCTCCATCTTTTGCAGGAAAAGTCGGCAAAGGCGATATCATAGTCGCCGATGAAAATTTCGGTTGCGGTTCGTCACGCGAGCATGCGCCTATCGCTATAAAAACGGCTGGCGTATCACTCGTTATCGCTCCGTTTTTCGCCCGCATCTTTTATCGCAACGCTTTTAACATGGGGCTTCCCATACTCGAATGCGAAGCGGCGGTAAAAGATATTGTGGAAGGCGACGAAATCACGGCAGATCTTGCCACGGGTGAAATCAAAAACCTCACGAAGGGAAACACTTACAAAGCGGAACCGATTCCGCCTTTCATGATGGAGTTAATCGACGCTGGCGGATTGATGAACTACACGATGAAAACCATGGCGAACTAAAGGAGAACACATGCTAAAAACAGCGCTCACTCTGGCCATTTTGTTTATTTCCATCGCAGGTACAGCTTTTGCCGAGGAAACAGAAAAAGATGCCACCCCGCGTTTTGAGGTAGAGGGGCGCTACTGGGCTTCATCTCTCTCCACCAGCGGAGAAATAACCACGGACAGCCTTATCAGCACAGTATTCGACGTTAAAGACCAGCTTGGCATTGAGGATAAGGAAACGGCGGAATTTCTTGTTACGTTCAGAACCGGCCCAAGAAGCAGACTGCGGTTTGCGTATATGAACATCAGCCTCGACGGAGAGAAAAAAGATGGCGAGACCTTTACATATCAAGGAACGACCTATCCTGTTTCTACTCACGTGACCACGAATATAGACATCAGGTATTACAAAGGTTCATGGGTGTGGCAGTTTTTCTCAAGTGACGACAACAAGGTGCGCTTTGGAACGCTTGTGGGCGTGTTAGGTTTTGACGCAGAGGCCGCCGTTTCGGCTCCTACTTTTACGACTCCGCTAAAAGTATCGGACTCAGCTGGCATAGTTCTGCCGGTGCTGGGGCTTGCTTTTGACGCCGAACCATCAAAATATTTCAGTTTATTCGCCGAGATCTCCGGCATGACCGGCGGTCAGTATGGCTATATGTTTGACGGGGAGGCCGGCATAAAGATTACGCCCATAAAACATTTCACGATAAGCGCAGGCTACAGAACCATAACCGTGAAGGTTAACGCCGATGATACAGACGCCGAGATATCGTTATCCGGCCCATACGCAGGCGCAGTTCTCTGGTTTTAGTCAGCGGAAGTTTAATCTACCGCTGAAACTCTTTTAGCACAGCCGGCAGAAGATCTAAAAGATCACCCGCGATAAGGCTTCGCGGGTCGCAGGTTTTCGCGTAAACATTAGCCAAATGTCCGTGGATATATACCCCCGCTATAGCCGAGTTGACTGCGGTTGCACCTTGGGCCACAAACCCGGCTATCATGCCGGCCAACACGTCTCCTGTGCCGCCTGACGCCAACCCGTGGTTGCCGGTGGGGTTTATATACGCCTCACCTTCCGGCGTGGCTATAACCGTTCCGGCACTTTTGAGAACAACGACGGCCCCGGTATCCCTTGCATAATTTTTAGCGCAGTTGAGCCTGTCATTTTGCACATCCGCCGATGAAACACCCAACAGCCGTGCCATCTCACCTGGATGAGGGGTTAGTATAGTGGGAGCTGATCGTTTTGCCACGATCCCGCTATCACGGCCTATAAGGTTAAGCCCGTCTGCGTCTATCACCAGCGGGCCGTTAAACTCTTGCGCCACACGATGTACAAAACTTTTCGTGGATGGCTCTTGCCCCAGACCGGGCCCAATCAAAACCGCAGTTTTATTTTCTGCCGCCTGCAAAAACCTGTCGGATGACTCGCCCGAAATGGCACCCGACTCCGTCTGCTTTAAAGAGATGGTCATAACTTCACGAACACCTACCTCAAAAGCGGAAGAGACTCCCGCCGGAACAGAAGCCGTAACAAGCCCCGTTCCAACTCTTAAAGCGCCCATGGAGGATAAAGCCGCCGCCCCCCCCATGCCTTTCGAGCCGCAAGCCGTTAAAAGATGCCCGAACACTCCCTTATGCGCGTCCTCAGGACGTTTAGGCAAGGCACGAGTGATATCAGCATGTTCCAAAAGGTAGGCCTCACACGAAGACTCGGCTACCACGGAGGCAGGAATAGAAATATCCGCAACTACCAGTTCACCCACGGCGTTTCTCGCAGGAGGCGTTACAAGCCCAACTTTGGGAGAGCCAAAAGTGACAGTTACATCGGCACGAAAATGTGAACCAGGCACAACGCCGCTATCTGCCGAAAGGCCCGATGGAACGTCTACGGCTATCTTTAATTTACCCTGGCTGTTCATAACTTCTATAACGTCGTTATAAAAATCTCTGGGAGCCGAGTCTGTTCCGGTGCCCAACAGCGCATCCACCACAACCGACGTATGAAAAAATTTAAGCTTGAAGTTATGAATATGTTTTGTGGTAACGAACTCTTTTACACGCCCGCCCATGGCGATAAAAACGTCCATGTTGAGTTTTGCGTCGCCTTTGACTTCTTTTTTTTCAGCAACCAGAAAGACCGCAGGCTCGGCTCCAAGATTTTTTAAAAGCCTGGCTACAACAAAACCGTCGCCGCCATTGTTACCTTTGCCGGCAAAGATATTTACCCGTAACCTTTTAAGGTTATCAAACCTGTTAAGGATAATATCCACAACCGCTCTACCGGCGTTTTCCATAAGGGTGGAACCGGGAATTCCTGTTTCATTGATGGCCTTGCGGTCCATCTCCCGCATTTGAGCGGCATTAACAACTTTAATCATCAGGTATAAGTCGCAGTTAAAAAGTTAGTGGTAAGGGTAGACAAAAAAGTAATTAAACTAGCAGGATGCTGAAAAAGTCGCGCACCGGTCATCCTGAAAAGCGTTTAGAGCGACGAAGAATCTCAGAATGCTATAAATTTCGAAGGTCGAGATTCTTCACTTCGTTCAGAATGACGGCTAAAAAAAGTTTTTCACCAAACTGACAGTAGTTAAAGCGCTATTCCTTGTTTTTCAAACTGAAGTAATCGTTAAGTTTCTTTTCAATCTCGCCTAACAGGAACTTAAGCTCCACTATCTGCTCTCCGGCCTTATCGATGGTACGCTCTTCATCCATAAGCGCCGCGACCTTCGCTTTAACATCTTCTGCCATCACGTTTAAGTCTGTAAAACGTCTTTCGACCTTTGTGATGATGGAAAGTTTGGAGGTTACCTTGTCTATCTTGGCCTCTCCCTCCTCCAGCGTGTCTCTGATACCGCTTATCTTGTCGGTTACAGTTCTCAAGCTTTCGTTCTCCGCTTCAAGGGAGCTTCTCTGAGAGTGAATATCTTTTACAAGCGATTGCAAACCCGTTACCTTCTCTGCCGCGTCCTTGATTCTCTCTTCGTCTTCTTTAAGACCACGGATACGCTCGTCCATAGCGTCGTTAAGAGCGCTCACATACGCAAGTTTTTTCTCTACTTCAACTATACGTTCATCCTGCTCCTGTATATCCGCAAGACGACGGTCAAAGTTATCGAGCCTTGTTGAAATAGTGTCAAACTTCCCTTCAACCGTTTTGCTCGATCGTATAATATCCTCGGCGCTCTCAATTTGCTTGCGAACATTTTTAACGGTGGCGTCTACCTGCTTGCGAACAGACCCTACGTCGCCCAGCTTTTGCGCGGCTTCGTCTACTTCCTTAATTTTTTGGGCCACTTCGTTTTCAGACTCGGAGAGTTTTTCATAAAGAGCTTTCATGCGCCCTTCCATGGCGTCCATATTCGCTTTTTCCCTGGTGGCGTCAAGGATACGGTTTTCAACCGCCTGCGTTACTTCTTCCAAGCTGTCTATTTTTTTGTCGAGGCTCTCAACAAATTCCACTTTTTTGTTAAGCTTGTCGATTTTGATATTGGAATCCTCAATAACATACTCAAGCCCATCCAGCTTCTTCTCAAGCTTTTCCACCAGCCCCCGGCGTTCTAACTGGTTTTCCATTTTCACATCAAGGTTCATCACCATGTCGCCCAGGTCATTTATTTTTCTTTCAACCTGCTCAACTATGGTGCGTCTTTGCCCAAGATCCTCAAGCCTTCTGTTGGTCTCCTCGGCGATATCCCGCAGTTGAACAAGACGCACCTCAATGTTGTCCGCTATTTTTATCTCCTCCTTGAACCATTGCAACCTGCTGTCGACCTCGTCGGCGGCGGTATAGAAGTCTTCAATACTATTTTTGACTTCCTTTATGGTCTCAAGCTGGCCAACAGCCTCTTTCATTCTGGTTTCAACGGTATTTTCAAGAAAAGTATTAAGTTCTCCCACTTTCATTTCCGTATCTTCCGCTCTTGCCTGTTCCTCCCTTAGCCTGGCAAGTTTCCCTTCTACATCGGCGGTAACTCCGTCCAGATCGTCGAGCCTTTCAGATATTTTTCTTATCTTGTCTTCTTTTTTCATCACAGAACTGGTTTCAACGCGAAGACTGTTTACATCCTGTAAAAGCGCCGCCACTTCACGCTGGGTTTCGTCTACTATCACGCTCTGCTTGGCCATGTCTTCGAGCGCATCCTGCATGGTTTCAAGTGTGGTGCGCCCGGCTTTGGCCTCGTCGGCCAGATGGATTACGGACTGACGATGAGTTTCCAGGCTGGCCATACGTCCTTCGATATCGCCTATCATTTTTTTAAGCGCGGTAAAAAGCCCCTCGGCTTCAACTGTGAGGTCTTTAAAATCGTCTATGCTGTCTACCCGTTCAGAGACGGTGGCAAGCATGTTTTCAAGGCGGAGTATGTTTTTTTCAGATTTTTTGACAAGCTTGTTTTCTTCACGCAATCTTTTGATTCTGGATTCCATATCCCAGAAAAGAACATTAAGTTTGCCAGCCTCCTCGTTGGCTCTCTCAACAACCGTACGCTGGAGGGAAAGATTTTTGATCTTCGAGTTGATATGTTCGGCCAGAATATTAACCGAATCGATATCCTTTTTATTGTGGCCCAGAACATCGGCCAACTCGTCTACCGTACCAGAAATTTCCGTAATGGCCGAAGACGCAATTTCAAACGACTTCATGCGAGCGTCTATATTCTCGCAAACTGTGTTGAAGGAGATAAGGCGTTCATCAATTTTCTGAAACAGGCTAACCTTGGTTTCAAGGGTTTCCTGATTTTTAGAGAGATACTCAACAAGCAGTTGCATGCTTTTCCGCTCTTTTGCGGCCTCACTCACCAACTCTCTGAACTCGTCGATATCGGCCCGTGATATCCCGTCAAGTTCCTTTTTGTCTCGCACCTTCCTGTTATCTTCAGACGCGGTCATTCGATTTCTCCAAAACTCGGCACAATGCAAACTTTTTAAAACACACAGTTAGCGGTGATTATAGCCTAAATTAATGTTATGTAGAAATTTTCCTTCCGCAAACCTCCCTTTCCATAATTTCACAAAACCAGCTTCCGGCCGCAAAGATGGCGGCTAAATCGTATCCTCACCTAAAACTTTTCTATTGAATTGCCTATGAAACTCTGGTAGAAATTCACATCCTTATAAGGGTTATCCTGGAAGCCAAATAAATATATAAAAGGAGAGCAATAGATGGCAGTTAAAAAACCAATGACAAAATCACAAATAACAGAAGCAATAGCCACCAAGGCTGAGATCACCAAGAAACTGGCTACGCAGATTTTAGAACATCTTGCGGAACTGGCTTACAAGGAATCAAAAGTGGGCTTCACTCTCCCGGGTCTTGGGAAACTCGTGCTGGTACAACGCAAAGCTCGCAAAGGCCGCAACCCGCAAACAGGTGAAGAGATAAAGATACCTGCGAAAAAGGTTGTCAAGTTTCGTGTGGCTAAAGCCTGCAAAGACGCCGTTCTTGGAAAATAATCCCGCTTTAGTTATATGCCCCAAGTAGTCCGGCCCAACTCTTGGAATAACCGCAAAACAAAAGGTTAGGAGTTGGGGCGGGCGGCTTTACCTTGCAGAAACCTTCTCTCGGGGCGTAGCGACAAGCTTGGCCTTGGGCGCAGGGGCAAGCTTGGCCAAAACCCCTTCAAAAAGCTCAATGTCTTCTACATTTTTTGATGCGTAGAGCCTCTGTACTTTTTCAAGAGACTCAGCCCTTCGCATGTTCATCTGACCGTAAACGGGGTTTGATTCCTTCACCAGAGGGAGGTTGTCAAGCTGGTTCAGATCGATCGTTTTTCCGGTTAAAAGCCAATCCAGAGAGCAACCCGTGAAATTCTGGATTTTAAGGAGGTTACCGTATGTCGGAATCTTTTCCTTCTGCCAATAGTACTGAAACAGGCCTTTCTCAATTCCAACCTTGCGAGCCCATGTATAGGGTTTGTCGCCTTTCATCAAGAGCCTTAGCCTGTCTTTAAACGTATGCCGTAAATCCTCCTCGTTCATCCAACCTCCTTGAAGACCAAATCGCAAGCCATATTATGCCAAAATTTATAAGTTAAATTTGTGTTTGAAAATGCTATAAAGCATATGCAATAGAAAGAGGGCCACTTCACATTTTGAGGTTCAGTTGCTTACCTTTTTATTGGCACAGTCGATACTTTTGTAGCACACAATGGTACAAATTACAAACACCGATTTTATAAGCAAAAATAATCAGGCAAGTGTAACAGTGAGCTTACAACTGTAACAAAAGAGGACGCTACTGACGACACATCACCTTAACGCTTTGGAAATCAGGTCGTTATCAAAATAGTTAAAGCCCATGCCGGCATCAACAACCACTTTTTGAGAATTTACCCCGCTTGACGCGTCGCTAAGCAAAAACGCCGCAACTTTTGCCGCCTCGGAAGTCTCCACGGCCCGCTTTCTTGGTATTACCTTTTCTGCGTAAAGGAATGAATCAACATATCCCGGTATTCCGGCGGAAGCGGAAGTTTTCAAAAGCCCTGGAGCCACGGCGTTGAACCTGACCTCGCTAAATGCGCTAAAGCTTTTGGCAAGGAAACAGAACGTCGAATCGAGCGCCGCCTTGATCGGGGCCATATAGCCATAATTTTCGGCAGCCATGGTGGTGCTGGATATCGAAATGGTCACCACCGAG
>JAJRTC010000133.1 GCA_024278445.1 Nitrospirota bacterium | reverse complement strand
TGACCTTGAAAAATATGGTCAATGCCCGTTTCGCTATTTCTCCGCCAAGCTTTTGGGGTTAGAAGCCATAGATGAGCCGGTGCTGGAAATAAACGCTCTCACACGAGGAACCTTACTGCACGACATACTGGAAAATTTTTACGCCACCTTGATAAAAAACAAAAAGGCACGCCTTTCCGGATCTGAGCATGAACTAAAAATACTTTTAGCCGCCGCAAAAGAATCTTTTCGTAAGCTCGAAAAAAATGGGGCACAAGGAAACCCGTACATCTTCCGCATTGAGAAGGAAAAAATAGAAGACGAACTCGCAATATGGTTAACGATAGAACGCGAAGATCAGGCGGGGCACCGGTTCACGCCAACCGGAGTGGAAGTATCTTTCGACGTAAAGAAGAGAAACAAAAATGCGCTGGAGCCGCTTAAAATAAAAATGGCGGATGGCAAAACGCGCAACCTTGTTGGAACCATAGACAGGTTGGATATCGACGAGGCCAATAACGCACTGCGCATAATAGATTATAAGTCAGGCGCTAATGGCAATAAATATAAAGAAATGGTTGAGCGTGAGAACATGGGGATAACATCGTTCCAGCCGCCTGTCTATATGCTTCTTGCAAGAGAACACGCAATCCGTGCAGGGCTTCTTCCATCTGTCGATTTTCTCTCAGGGGGTTACCGTCTGTTACGTGCAAGAAAGCTAAAAGACGCATACATAATTACGGATAAGGTAAAGAGGCGTGGCAAGGTAACTCTGCCAGTTGACGACGGACAGTTTTTGAACGTCTTAGATACGCCGCCTGAAGGATCGTTTTTGAATCTGCTCACAGGCGCGATAGAACTGATAGAAAACGGAAAATTTCCTGTCAACCCGCAAAAGTGTGACTATTGCGATTTCATCGGGCTATGCCGATATGTCAAGTCACCAGAACATGCAGAAAGCCGCGAGTGATGACAGACAAAACAGATGTGCTTGAAACAATAAAAGCCTGCAAAGACGATATCGTGGCGCGTGCAGGAGCCGGAGCCGGCAAAACAACAGCCCTCATCGCAAAATATATAAGCGAACTTGAAACACCAAGGGACGGGGGATATACGAGAATAGACCAGCTAGTCGCCCTCACCTTTACAGAAAAAGCGGCAGACGAGATGAAACGCCGCGCACGCGATAAAATAAGCGAAAAGATTGAGGAGATAAAAAAGGAGTTGGGAGACCTTGATGGCTCGTCGTCTAACATACCAGATGACACCGCTCACCTCTCGACAAGGCATCAGCTCTTCTTAAGCCTTATCCGGCAAAGGCAGGCCCTGGAAGGAGCGTATATTTCGACTATCCATTCTTTCTGCGCAAGAACTCTGCACGAGAACCCGATATCAGCCGGGGTTGACCCGTCGTTCACCGTTATGGGTGCGGTGGATGCTTCATCCCTTTTGGACACTGTTACAAGCCGCGTAATACTCGACAGATTAAAAAAACGGGACAACGCCATTGCCCTTCTGGTACGAGATATGGGGTTTGAATCGGCGGGGTTTGGCACAGGCTTGATAAGACAAATAACAAGCCTCATTCCGCTAATCCGTGCCGGTAGCAAGGCGCCACACGCGCTCTTGCAAGAATATGAAAAGCAACTTGCAAAAAATGGTGAAGGAATAAACGACGCCGTAGTAGAACTATTAATGTTATTGCCAGAGCTTCAAGCCGGTGGCAAAAAGGAAAATACGACAGCCGGGATAATTGAAAATGCGATAGGAGCTGGAAAAGTTGAAGAGATAACTCCAAAAGCCGCAAATGCTATTGTCGTGGGGGGGGCAAGCCTTAAAAAAGCCGTGGAGAAGCGCAAAGACCCGCCGCAGGAAGTTATAGAACTGGCAGAACGAACCGCAAATCTCATGAAAAAAGTTGGCGGATATATGCTGGAAATAAACATTGCAGATTCAACACGCGCATTTTTAAATCTTATCAACGATGTTTTAAAACAATACAACGTTGAAAAAAATAAAAAATCAGCACTGGACTATGACGCCCTGCAAGAAAAAACTCGCGACTTCCTGCGTGGTTCTGCGGATGCAAGACGCGCCTACCGCGAGCGTTTCGTCCGCGTGCTGGTTGACGAGTTTCAGGACGTAAACGATTTACAACGAGACATTATCACCCTTCTAGCTCCTCCCGGCGAGGGGAGGCTTTTTGTTGTCGGTGATGTAAAACAATCTATATATGGTTTTCGTGGTGCCGACGTTTCTGTTTTCGATGAGGTGGCGGAAAAAATAGTAACGGGCGGTGGTGGCAAAGTCGAGTTGAGGGTGAACAGGCGATCCACACCTAACCTTATTAAGTTTACAAATAATTTTTTCACATCCTTGATGAAAGGCGGGAGCGGTTCTTTTAAATTCGAGCCTGCACTGGACGGCCTTGAAGCGTATCGTAAAGGCGCGGGGATCACATCTAACATCACACGCATGCTATACGAAACAGAGGATGGAAGATCAAACGATCTACGATTGCTTGAGGCTAATATACTTTCATCGGCAATACAGGAATGGGTGGAACCTGGCAAACATATAATCGAAGGCGATGAAGGGCAACGCCCCATGAAGTATGGTGACGTTGCAATACTTTTGCGCAAGTTTACAAACCTTGAGCTTTATGAAAACGCCATGCGCAGAACAGGCGTTCCATATCATGTCGTTCGGGGACGCGGATTTTATAATTCACAGGAGATAAGAGATTTTATAAATCTCCTCTCCTTTTTAGATTTTTCAGGAAATAAACTTAGCCTCGCATCAGTTTTACGTTCGCCATTCGTTGGCATATCAGACCATGCCATTTTTCTTTTACTCAGGTCACCTGACGGTAAAAAACGAGAGATGGTAGATTGCATTCTGGAAAATAAGAAACTGCCAGCAGATATTGAAAGCGACGATAGAGAAAAAATTGAAGTGTTCAAAAAACAGGC
>JAJRTC010000132.1 GCA_024278445.1 Nitrospirota bacterium | reverse complement strand
CATGGCACCTACCCTTTCGTTACCTCATCTTCTGCCTGTTCAGGTGGTGCCTGCGCAGGGCTTGGTGTTGCCCCCAATTCCATAACGGAAGTTATCGGAATCATGAAAGCCTACACGACACGGGTTGGCGAAGGCCCCTTCCCCACAGAGCTTAACGACGGCATGGGCGAGAAGTTGCGCTCTGAAGGTGGTGAATTTGGCGCAACCACCGGCAGGCCAAGACGATGCGGATGGCTCGATACCGTTGTGGGAAGATACGCGGTTGAGATAAACGGCGTAACAGGCGTTGCGCTAACCAAACTTGACGTATTGGATGACTTCGACGAAATAAAGATATGCGTGGCGTATGATGTGGATGGTAAGCGCGTAGAGACGATTCCGTCTGAAGGTGACGTTTTAGAACGTGTCACACCTATCTATGAAACTCTCCCCGGCTGGAAAAGCAAAACGGCGGGAGCTTCCAAATGGGACGATCTGCCGGAAAAAGCAAAAGCCTACATCGCCCGTGTTGAAGAGCTTACGGGAGCCAAAGCGACCATAGTCTCAACCGGGCAGAGCCGCGACGCCACAATCGTACGGAATGTTCAGGCCGATACTTTATAGCTACTACCAGGTTCAATCACTATCAGGTTGCTGAAAAAGTCGTTCAAACTGTCATTCTGAGGAGCCGCAGGTGACGAAGAATCTCATAACACTATTAATATCAACGGTTGAGATTCTTCGCGGAGCCTGTCCCGAGTGAACGAAGTGAATCGAACGGGCTCAGAATGACAACTGAAGATAGTTTTTCAGCAACTTGCTCATGGTCATTTGGGCGATGGAGGCAGGTTTTTCAACTTATTAAAAAATCTAAACTGTGTCCAAACCTGATATCATTGAACCATGATTATAGACTCGCACGTTCACTTGGTAACAGCCGGGATGATCGACAAGATGCTAAAGCGCTACGACGGCGTGGGCGAAGGCATTGCCAGCAAGGCTTTCACTCAAGGAAATCATGGGTTTATATCAGATAACTTCATAAAATTCCTTAAAGGTATGTCTATCCGGAAACATGCCGACCTATGGGCTATGGAGCTTGATAAAAACAAGATAGACAGGGCACTTTTTCTGCCTGTATCAGAGAAAAACGACGAGCTTTTCGAGTTTATAAAGCTCCACCCAGGCAGGTTTACAGGATATGTATATCTCGACAAGCCAGCCTCTAAACAGGCTGTGAAAACTTTCAAGAGATGGATAGAAACAGGGGCGTTTCGCGGGCTTAAATTATACCCGACCATTCAGGGAATATCGGCGGCGGACGAGCGGCTTTTTCCGCTTTACGAAATGGCGGGCAGGTTGTCTGTCCCTATTCTTTTTCATTTTGGCATCACCATGGCCCCGATATACGACTATCGCTATACGAACCCGATAGATTTAAGCCTGCCGTCACGCCTGTTCCCTGACACGAACTTTATCATCGCCCATTTCGGAGCCGGTTATTTTCGCGAAGCTTTAATGCTCGGTTACCGCTCACACAATATACATTTAGACACATCCGGCACAAATAACTGGCGCGAGTATTTGCCAGACGTTATGCCGCTTAACGAAATATTCAAACGGGCGCTTGAGGTTTATGGGCCTGAAAAAATACTCTTCGGAACGGATAGCATCTTGAACGACAAGGCGGGCTACCGCTCTCATATCCTAAAGGAGCAGAAAAAGGCGTTATCTTCGTTGAAGGTTACAAAAAAAGATCGTGCCCTTCTGATGGGAGGCACGGCAGTGCGCCTTTTTGGGCTCTAAAACATCCAGGGAATTTAAATGAGTTGCTAAGGACTGGTCGCGACAGTAACTTTTCAGTTAATAAGGAGGCAGAAGATGTGGGAAGCGGGAACCTGTGGTTACGGTCATTTCTGGTTGATTCCACTGATTTTTATCGTACTTTGCTTTTTCATGATATTCGCTATGCGCTACAGGATGCGAGGTTGTATGGGGATGATGGAGGACGATCGCGGTCGTAGCGCCACATCTGAAAGCGAATCACCCGAAGATATTCTAAAACGCCGCTATGCCGCCGGAGAGATAGATAAAAACGAATTCGAAAGAATAAAAAAAGATCTGGGCGTGCAATAAACGCCCTGTTCATGAAACCTGAGCCCTTGTCCATATGATAAAACAGGCGATAACGCTTTTGACTGTAATCTCGATACTCACAGCTAATACCGGCTGGGCCGCCCCTAACAGGCTAAAAGATTCCAAAAGCCCGTATGTGAGGTTACATAAGGATAACCCCATAGACTGGTATGAATGGGGCGACGAAGCCTTTGCAAAAGCTCGCGAAACCGGTAAGCCACTACTCATATCCATAGGCTATTTTTCTTGCCACTGGTGCCATGTTATGAACGAGGAGACTTTTTCGAATGCGGAAGTCGGCAAACTTCTTAACGAGCTTTTTGTGTGTATAAAAGTAGACAGGCAGGAGCACCCCGACATAGACAACCTTTACATGTCGTTCCTTAAAATGAGTACGGGATCGGGCGGGTGGCCCCAAACGATATTCGCCGATTCTGACGGAACCCCGTTTTTTGGCGGAACGTTTTTTCCGCCACATGACGACTATGGCCTGCCGGGGCTGTTAAAACTTGCGCCAAAGATCGCCGATATTTACAAAAAAAACAGGGGTGAGGTTACCGAGCGCTCTGCGAAAGTATTGAGGGCTCTTAAAAATATCAACACGTTCAAGCCGCAAGGCGGGCTTTCGATAAAACCTGCGGATGACGCATTGGACGAGATGGGCGGTTTTTACGATTGGGAAAACGGAGGGTTCGGCCATAAACCAAAATTCCCGCACGAATCGTCACTCTCCTTTATTCTCGAATATCAAAACTCAACGCCCGCCGATTTTAAAATGGTTCGCCACGCTCTTGATAAAATGGCGGATGGCGGTATCTACGACCATATCGGCGGAGGTTTTCATCGTTATGCGGTCGATGAGAAATGGACGGTACCCCACTTTGAGAAAATGTTATACACCAACGCCGTACTACTAAAATTGTACGTTCGCATGTATCGGCTGACCCGCGACACAAAATACCTTAACGTGGCTAAAGATGTGGCAGGCTTCGTACTGCGCGACATGTACAGGCCGGGCGGCGGGTTCTGGCCCGCAATAGACGCAGATTCGCCAGGTGGTGAAGGCTCTTTTTATGTATGGTCGAGGGATGAGCTATTAACGTTACTGGGCAATGAAGATGGCGCTATCGTTGCCGATTATTATGGAATAACCGAACCCGGGAATTTCTCTTCACTTAAAAGCGTGCCTAGAATCTCCATTTCTGCCGAGGATTTATCAAAAAAACATAAAGTTACAATAGAAAAGCTCAAAAAACTCTTAAGTTATGCCAAACAAAAAATGTATGCGGCACGAACAAAAAGACCAGCACCGGCAACGGAAAAATCTGTTATTGCGTCGTGGTCTGCGATGATGACGAGCGGGCTAATAGAGCTATACTCCGTTACCGGAACACCGATATACAAAGTTGTCACAGAGAAAACGTTAAAGTTTCTGGAGCGCTCCATGACCGTAGACGGCGTTTTGCGCCACACGTTTATGGATAAAAAGGCAGGTGAAGATAGCTACATAGAAGACTATGCCCACACGATAACGGCATGGCTCGACCTGTTCGAAACAACTCAGGATATAAAGTACCTGCAAAAAGCGCAAAATATGGCAAAAGAGGCTATACGGCTTTTCGGCGATAAGAAACGTGGCGGTTTTTTCCTGTCGGCAAATGAAAACCCCTTTATGGGGGTGCGACAGAAGGTATATAGCGACTCGGTAATTCCGTCTGGCGCGGCGCTCATGGCGACGAACCTGCTAAAGCTTTACGCCCTGACAGGCAATAAGCAATACAGGATAACGGCTATCGACACCTTGAAAAACGCGCACAGCGCAGGGGGAATGAGTGCCCTTATGACAGGGTCTTACCTTTCCGCCCTCTCAGCCGGAGTAGGCGGCCTTCAGGAGTTCGCCCTCGTGGGAAGCGCTAAAAATCAGGCCGTTATGCGAGCGCTTGCAAAAATTCAGATGGCGCCATATTTCAACAGGGTCATTATTTTGCTCGACCCGGCTAACCGAAGCATAATACCAGACCAGCATAAAGACAAGCTTGGGCCTCAGAACGGTCCGATTCTATATATTTGCAATAACTTCACTTGCGATAAACCTCTTGATGGGCTTTCAGCCATCAGTGAGGTTATTGAGTCCAGATACAAGGAGAATTATGATTCAAAATAGCACGCCGGGGCTTAAGGTTGAGATAGTAGGTTTGGAAAAGATGCCTCAGGAGCGAGTGCCGCAAACACACAATTGCGGTTTCGCATACACGATAAAGATTGTAAACGATAGCAACGCAACAGTTAAGCTTTTGGGCCGTAAATGGATGATAAAACATGCAGACGGGCATTTAGACACCGTCGAGGGCGAAGGCGTGGTAGGCAAACAACCGGTGATAGAACCGGGAGACTCCTACACATACACAAGCTATTGCCTGGCGCACGGTGATAACTGTGCCATGTGGGGGTTTTATTTCGGGAAAGACGACGAAGACACACCGGTAATATGGGCCATACCCAAATTTGAGATGTCTATAGAAAGGTAAAGCTTTAAATATTGGACGCCAAACGTCCCTGATGATAAAATACGGGATAGCCGGTTTGCCGGTTTTTTAATGCGAATTGGAGGAAAAATGGAGAACAAGGAGCCACAGGTTCCGTCAAACGAGCGGGACACGGCTAACAGACTCTCGCGGAAAAAAGGGTTTAACAAGGCTCAAAAGAAATTCGCCATTGGCGGTGTAATTTTGGGCGGAGCCATAATTTACCTCATGATTACCGGAATAAATGCGAGTAGCTCTTACTATTACACCGTAGCGGAAGTTATCGCCATGGGAGACTCCGCCACGAGCAAAGGTTTACGCTTGGAAGGCAAGGTTGCGCCCGGCACAATAGAACAAGACACGGCAAATCTTAAGCTTAAGTTCAATATCATAGACGAGTCCGAAGGGGCCATACCTGTTTTTTATGAAGGAATCACACCCGATATGTTCCAGGAAGAAATAGACGTGGTGGTTGAAGGTTCCCTTAACAAGGATGGTCTTTTTGTGGCAAAACGTCTTTTGACCAGTTGCCCTTCCAAGTACGAAGCCTCCAAGGATGTGAAAAAATCAATCTGACGAAACAACGAGGCTAATCGGAACGGCGCGTTCAGCACGAAATCAGCGCCATTCCATTTGCATAAACTTGAGGTATCTTTATGAACGAGATAGGTGAATATTCGCTGATAATAGCGCTGGCTATATCCGTATACTCGGCCATTGTTCCGGTTATAGGTGAAAAAAACGGCGTAAAAAGCATGGTTAAAAGTTCCGAATATGCCCTGCTGGCAATTTTCGGACTGCACACCATAGCATCCATAGCGCTTCTGCGCGCCTTTATGACAAACGATTTTTCTTTGGAATACGTATACAGCTACTCCAGCATCGAGCTTGCGCCGTTTTACAAAATGTCTGCGTTCTGGGCGGGGCAAAAAGGCTCCCTGCTCCTTTGGGCATGGATACTGGGGCTATTTTCAATCATCGTTGTCATACAAAACAGAAATAAAAACAGAAAACTTATGCCGTATGTAACGTCTATGCTATCTGTGGTGCTGGTTCTGTTCGGCACGCTGATGGTGTTTGCGTCCCCTGTTTTTGGCAAGATGCCGGCCATGCCTCCCGACGGACACGGCTTGAACCCGATGCTCCAGAACCCCGGCATGATTTTCCATCCGCCTACGTTATACGTCGGCTTTGTGGCGTTTACAATTCCTTTCGCTTTTGCGATGGCCGCCCTGCTCTCTAACCAGTTGGGGGATATATGGATACGCACCACGAGGCGATGGACAATTTTTGCATGGCTCTTTTTAACCTTCGGCAACCTTCTTGGTGCCAACTGGGCCTATGTGGAACTGGGCTGGGGCGGATATTGGGCGTGGGATCCGGTGGAGAACGCATCGTTCATGCCGTGGCTCACCGGAACGGCCTATCTGCACTCCGTCATGATACAAGAGAAAAAGAACATGCTACGCACATGGAACATGGTTCTTGTGGCGCTCACGTTTATCCTTACCATTTTCGGCACGTTTTTAACGCGCTCCGGCATGATATCGTCTGTCCATTCTTTTGGCGAAACCACGGTGGGGATGTATTTCCTCGTGTTCCTGTTCATGATTATAATTTTCTCAGCTTACCTCATCATAACCCGCCTGCCACTTTTGCGAGGTGAGCATGAGCTAGATTCCATAATCTCGCGCGAGGCTTCATTCCTGTTTAACAACCTGTTGCTTATAGGTGCCGCGTTCACCGTTTTTTGGGGAACGATGTTCCCGATGATATCGGAACTTGTGCGTGGCGAAAAAATAACCGTTGGCCCGCCATTCTTTAACATGGTTATGGTGCCTATCGGCATAACGCTACTGCTTTTAACCGGTATATGCCCTCTTATCGCATGGCGCAAAGCGAGCGTTAAAAACTTTAAGAAAAACTTTTTAACTCCGGGCCTGCTAACGCTTGCCGGCTCCATCACCGTGGTGGTTATGGGAGTTCACGATTTTCTGCCGTGGATAAGCTTCACCGTTTGTATCTTCGTAGGCGCCACGATCAGCACCGAAATAATGCGTGGCGTTTTTGCACGTATGTCCGGCGGCAAAGAAAGTTTTGGAAGGGCCGCCCTTAACCTTTTCTGGAAAAACAAAAGACGTTATGGCGGGTATATCATCCACATAGGCGTGGTTTTTGCCTTTATAGGGTTCACAGGCTCTCACTTTAATCAAGAGACGGAAGCCTCCATGCGACCGGGCGATAAATTAACAATCAAGGACTACACGCTCACTTATTACAACTTAAAGCAGACACAGCCTAAAGAAACACTCGTGCATACGGAGGCTACACTGCTGGTTGAAAAAGGCGGCGAGAAAATAGGCTATATCATGCCGGAGCGCAACACATATTTTCTGAAAAATATCGACGGCAGTTCCAACCCCCAACCGACATCGGAAGTCGCTATTCACACAACCTATGCGGAAGACCTGTATGTTATCTTCGCTTCGATGAACGAAGACGGTACGGCCACATTCAAGGCGCACATCAATCCGCTGGTAAAATGGATATGGTTAGGAACACTGCTTATGGGTCTGGGCGGAATATTAGCCATGTGGCCCGACAGGCGAGAGAGGAAACGCTTCGAAGCACGGCACACCGCCGCTAGTTGACCAATTCCTCCCCCTCGTATGCTCTTCAGGGTATGACGGGGGAGGTCAGGTGACGATACAAATGTCATCTACAGCAATGACGCCAAGTAGACCTGTGTCGCCGTAATTTCAGATAAGCTCCGGATATTGCGAGGCCAATTCGTAACCTCTTTTCCCATTCTGTAAATGCAAGTTGTGATCATTGCGGTTAGCCAGGTTATGTGGTGATGCGTATAACCTCTCTTTGGCGGGCGTGTCCAAAATGCTGGATGAGCTGTATCTCTTTTTGGGAAGGATTTGGGAACTTGCCCCGAATCTTGAATAGCCCAACAGTCCTTTTTCTGGTTGCGTAAGACTCTTTTATCTTGTCTGAGGCTATGACTTCGAAGTCAAGTTTCAAGGCTTCATTCTCTCCAGGGAGGTCTATGCGTACGTTTATTACGGTTCCAAGCGGATAAGCATGTTTACACCAGAAGCTGGCCCCGCCGGTGCTAACGTCTGTGGCGGTAGATTCCTCTCCGTCCTGGAGTGTGATTTTTATAGGGTTGCTTATCTTTGGTTCAACGCGGAAATGTTCGCGCCTTTGAATTGCCTTAATTTTATCCGGAATTTTTAGTTTCAGTGCGTCAAACTTGTTATATTTTACCATTCCCGCATAGGTTGCCTTGAAACTGTAGCGAATATCGTGCATGTCGAATCGTGCAGATAGTATGCTTTTATTTGCGGTCAGATATTTAAGCGCGGCTCCTTGCGGTAAATTGTCGATGCAGAAATGGCCTTCGAGTTGCTCTGGCATGCAAAGAAACGACGAGCGATAAATCCTCCCGCTACCTTCGATTCTAACTACCAGTTCCTCTTTTCGCTTACAGGCAAGTGAGAGGATGGCTTTTGAACTGCTTTCTGTCGCCATACCTGAACCTTGTGAAAACCGCTAATTGATGCCTTGCCAAATTGTCCCCCAAAAATTTGGTAGCACTCTTTAATCCCTTAATACATCTTGCATTATACCATAGAAGCGGTAGCAAGGAAAAATATAACCCGATGTAAAACAATAGCTTTAGATCGCGTCTAATAGAGATAGAGATTCTGATAACCGGAAAGGGAGGGGAGGAACTATAGTGAGATGGTTAGCTTCCGCCCGCTATAAAACTTTCAAACGCACTGATTATCTGGGGTGTGTACCACTGGCCCGGGCCTATAACATGGTGCATGACAATTCCATCCCTGCCAATGATGTATGTTTCAGGAACACCGGTAGTTTTGTATTCTTTGGATATTTTTTCCGTTGGGTCGAGCGCCACTTTAAAGGTTAGCCCAAGCTCGTCTATAAAAGCCTGCACGTCTGCTTCTTTTTTGTCGATGCTTATAGTTATCAT
>JAJRTC010000131.1 GCA_024278445.1 Nitrospirota bacterium | reverse complement strand
TTGTGGCGGGTGTTGACTATCGAACCGATATTGCTGGCCTTGCTGGTGGGGTCCCACTGGGCAAAAGCCGATGGGGCGCTTAACACGGCAATTAAAGCAATCAGTAATATAAACGTTTTCAAAAACATAATTTTTCTTATCGTCATGTTTGATCTGCGTTTAAAATTTTAGTTTTACAATTACTAACTGCTACTTCCTGCCAAGTAATAGTTGCAAAAGCTATGCCTATAAAAACACCCTTTTAGTTCAATAGGTTACATGAGCGACCTTGTCATATTTTCCCAGTTTCAGGAAACTGGCGAAGCTTGATTCCAAAAGTTGATAAAACCACAAAAAAGGCTTTGCCTGTTTATTACCAGTTTTTTACTTATCAACGCTTAACACCCTGAAATTACTAAGACATCACGAACTACATCAAGCCGCATATCTTGCGGAGTAGATAGGTTTTCAGCTATAGTTGGTTAGTCTGTACAAATGAAGGAAGTTTGCTAATTTACTGTTAATTAAGATAGAGTGACCGGGTAAAGGGCCTTCGTGTCCCGGTTCAAGAAAGAGAATAAAAACCAGATATGACTAAACTTGCCATTTTCCAACTTGTTCTGTTCTTTTCCCTGACTTCTCAGATGCCTCCTGTCACGGCCACGCCACCTGTGGAAAAAAGCGCCACCACGGCAGAAACCGCACAGGAACCGGTCTTTTATTTCCCCCTCCAGATAACCTTCTGGAACGCTTCCAGTGGTTTATCCCGAACAGAGCGTATTTTTTTGCGCCAAGGTGACGAACACCCGCTGAAAATAAAAAGCGTGTTGACAGATAGTGACAATATTTCGGCTGAAATAATAAAATCAGGCGGCAAGGAGAAGCTGACATACACTATTGCCGTCAATCTCGGCCCCAAAACCCATCCCGGCCCCGTGAGCGGGAAAGTAATAATACAAACAGATCACCCCAAAGCAAAAACGATAAACATTCCGGTTATAGGCAATGTTCTGGACGATATCGCAGTCACCCCTCCAATGCTCACTATCCGCTTGAAAAAATCGAATGGCAAAGGACATTCTGTTGTAAGCATATCCTCGACCAACGGGAAAAAATTCAAGGTGCAAGAAGCAAAGGTCGCGCTGGCAGGAGTTAAAACCGATATAAAAACAATTAACGAGGGGAAGGGACACCTGATCCTGGTAAGCGTAACCGAACCGGACAAGAGCAAAAGAAAGCCGAAACAAACCTTGCTGTATGTAAAAGTGGACACACCCCAAAAAATGATAGTAATACCTGTTACGATACTGCCATAAACATTATATAATCGTGGCAACTTGCGCTAACGTGAAGTTTTTACAGAAAATGGCATAAAAATCAGGGTTTTGCAAAACACTTCTTAATAAATTGATTTGTAAAAAGGAAAAACATTTGCGGAAACATTTTCAGGCTCCAATTGCTGTTTTGGCATTCTTGTTTGTTGTTCCGTTTGTTGTCACAGGCTGTGGAGCGGCTCAGGACTTAGGCAAAGCTCTCGATAACAAGGCTGCGACTAATGCCCCTGTCGCGGTAGTCGATTCTGAAATAAAGGCGGCAGTTAAATCAAACGTAATTGTTGACGGCTCCAGAAGCTACGACCCTAATGATTTATCTTTAACTCACGAATGGACATTAGCCGATATTCCGCAAGGCAGTTCAGCGGCGTTAGGCACCAGCGCATCACCCGTAACCAGTTTTTTTGCTGATAAGGGCGGATATTACACCGTTTCGCTGAAGGTTACGAATTCAGCCAGCACAGCAAGCGTTGTGGTTACGTCCAGAATAAACGTGCTAGGCACGGGCAACAACCACCCGCCCGTGGCCATCATTAAAGTTACCGCGAGTGAAGACGTCGCCGTTCTTGACGGTTCCGGGAGCTACGATATCGACGGCTCGGCATTAACATACAACTGGGCGATAATAAACGCCCCACGCGGGTCGTCACTCACATCAACAACGTCTGCCATCACACACCTTACAGGGCATACCGGCACGGAACATGTAATACAACTTACCGTAAGCGATGGAATTGACTCAGACAGCGCGAACGCTACCGCCGACATAACATCCGCCAGAACCATAAACGGAGAAGACTGATGATTGCGTTGCGTATCGCAAATATGGCGTTAACCGTTCTCCTGTGTGTTGTGGCGGTTAATTGGGCCTTTGTTTTTTTAAAGCCCCACGCAGAACCGCAAGGCGTTAACGCGGCCCTGTTAGAGAACAGCGCAGAGGGGCAAACCGGGCTTGAAATTCTTGCGCACATCCCGCTGTTCGCGCCAGTTAAAAAAGCTCAGCCTCTCTCTGTGATGGCTCTGCCTGCTACGGCGGTTAACCTTGACGCCCTTGAGCTGAAAGGAGTTTTCGCCAACGCAAGCAACCCACGGTTATCCATCGCCATTATAGAAGTAGACGGAACAGGTGAAGTTCCTCTACAGGTGGGAGATGAAGTGAAACCAGGAGTTACGCTTAACAGCGTAGGCGCTGATTACGTTATGTTGTCGCACGATGGAAGGCTTACGCGGCTTGGCTTCAGAGAGCGGGGTGCCAACATGGCAACACCCAGACCTGCTGGCGCATATAACCTGCCCGTTCATGATTATGCATCTACAGAAGCTCAAACTAACATCGCAAGATATAACACAAGAGAAGAAAAAAACCGCCCTGCATTAATGCAGTTAACCTGTTAACCCGTTTAGTAAGGTCATTTAAAAACTTGATGCGAAAAAGTATTGGTAGTTTCGCTGTTCCTTTATTTACTGTTTTCCTGATGTTGTATGCAACATCCTTGGGCTATTCTGCCAACACTGGCAAGATCACTCTTAATTTTCAGGAAACGGATATCAAGGCGGTAGTGCAAGCCATCGGCAAGATGACCGGCAAAACTTTTCTGCTCGATCCGCGCGTTAAGGGAACCGTAGACATAATATCCTCAAGCCCGGTTTCAACCAGCATCGTTTACGACATCCTTATCACCACATTGCGCTTGCACGGGTTCACGGCTATTGAAAGCAACGGCGTTACGAAAATCGTGCTAGAGGCTTTAGCGAAACATTATGGCGGCCCTGTTGTAAAAAATAGCACATCACTGCGGTGGGCCCCTATAGAAGGGCAAGATATGGAGCCGACTATTGAACCTTATAACGGCATGGATAAAATTGGCATATCGGGCGACCGCATAATAACCCAGGTTTACCCGCTCACCCATGTATCCGCCAAGGAAGTGCTCTCCACCATCAAGCCACTCGTTGGCCCGACAAGCGTTGCCATGGCGTTTCAAAGCTCCAACACTCTTCTTATCACCGACTATGCGTCTAACATAAAACGTTTAAACGAGATCATAGCGAACCTCGACATACCTGAGCAAGGAGAAGTAGAGGTCATACTTTTAAAACACATCTACCCTGTTGATTTTATCAAAATTTTCGAAAAGCTTTATCTTAACAAGCCGGCTGGCGCCCCCCCTACCCCGCAAGGCATGCCTGCAGGTTCCGGAGTAGTCGGGCGTTTTTCTGTGATTCCCGATACGCGCACGAACAGCATTATCGTGAGAAGTAACAACGAGTATATGAGCGCCCGAATCCATGAGCTTGTAGGCAAAATAGATGTCCCCTCGGCTCGTAAAGACAACATTCGGCTGGTCAAAATTCAGCACGCAGATGTGAAAAAAGTGGCAGAAGCGCTTAACAAGCTCATACCAAAAACAAAAGCCAAAACCGGAAACGTGCTTCCGGTTATAGTTCATGCCGACGTGGAATCAAAATCACTTATCATCTCCGCTCCCGAACCTATCTACAGGTCTTTGCGCGGTGTAATTTCAGAGCTTGACGTTCGCAGGAAACAGGTGTTTCTTGAAGCCCTGATAGCCGAAGTAACATCAGACAAGGTATCGGCGTTTGGTATTCAGTGGCAGTCGTTAAGAGGTTTTGAAGCCAACAGGGCTCCGGGGATGACCGCCGTGGGAGGCGTAAACCTTGGGCCGACAGGTTCCGAGCTTGGCAACGCCGGAGCGGCCCTAACAAGTGGAAGCCCGCCGGGCGGTTTTACGATAGGGCTAATCAACGGGGCAATAACACTTGCAGACGGCACGATAATTCCAAACCTCATGGCCCTTGCAAGCGCTCTTGAAACCGATACTGACGCAAATATATTATCAACCCCTACCTTGCTGACGCTCGACAACGAAGAGGGAAAAATAATCGTTGGGCAAAACGTGCCGTTTCTTACCGGTAGTTACGCCCCGTCAACAGGTGGAACGACCGCCACGGTAAACCCGTTCCAGACGATAGAACGTAAAGATATCGGGCTCAAGCTTACAATCAAACCGGTTATTTCCGACACGGGAACCATCAAGCTTGAGATATTCGAGGAGGTCTCAAGCCTTTTGCCTTTCACTGTACAAACGGGAACGGTAGATATTGTTGTTAACAAACGCTCGCTTGAATCTACCGTGCTGGTAAACGACGGCCAGATAATCGTGCTTGGTGGGCTTATCAAGGATAACATATCCATCAGCGAGGAACGGGTTCCCTTCTTTGGCAGTATACCGATAATCGGAAATCTTTTCCGCCATGAGACAAGGCAACACAGAAAAACCAACCTGATGGTTTTTATTCGCCCCTACATAATAAAAGATGTTCACGATTCTGACCGTTTCACAAAAAAAGCCTATAACTACACGATAGGCGAACAAGGAGAAGTGAAAGCCGACCCGCACCTTTTACTGCTTGATGTGCCAACCACAACACTTCCTGAGCTTGAGATGTATGACAAAAACGGCAAACCCGCGCCGGAAGTTCCGATGTCCGGGGGGGAAAGTATAACCGAACCTCCAGCTTCAAAAACGTCAGGCATAAAAAAAAGCGAAACGGTAACGCAGGAACCAGCAAACAACCCTGAAAAACCTAAGTCGGCGACCGAAAATCAAAAACAGATAGAATTTGAAGTGACAGAGGGTGACTGGGAATTTTAAGGATTAGGGGATCTCTAACAATTGCTTTCATGGTGAAAATGAGTGAAATGGTTTCTGGCAAGGCGGCGGGGCAAAATTCCCGCAAGCGTATGAATTCATACGTTGAGGACAATTTTGACTCGCCAACGAAGTCAGAGGCCATTTCACCCATTTGTAGCCGAAATCGAATTTTTAGAGGTTCCCTTTAGTAAAACATGAGCGCAGGTGACCTTCCAAAACCGGCAGTAGACGACCTAGGCTCCGCCGACCCTAAAACGGCAAGGCGCTTGCCATACAGCTTTTCCAAGCTCCACGGTATTATAGCGGCAAAAGAAAACAGAGACGAAAACAGCCTGGAAGTGTGGGTGCGCGAAGGGGGTTCCTGCTCCTCATTTATTATTGCCGAAGCGAGACGCTCTTTAAAAAAACCTTTGCTCGTAAAAGAAATTCCCGCCCAACTGTTCGACAAGCGCCTTGAACAGGCTTTTGGGGGTGGTGGCGAAGGGGCATATCAGTTTATGGAGGATATCGAGATAGATCAAAGCCTCCAGAGCATGATGAGCGAACTGCCACAAAATGCGGAGCTTTTAGAATCTGTAGACGATGCGCCGATAATACGCCTTATAAACACCGTCCTCACACAAGCCTTGCGCGAGGAGGCGTCTGATATTCATTTTGAACTTTTTGAAAACCGTTCAACAATCCGTTTCCGTGTAGATGGCACTTTGCGGGATATTCTGGAACCTGCCAAAGCCCTGCACTCCGCCATTGTGTCGCGCGTAAAAGTTATGGCGAACATGGATATCGCAGAAAAACGCCTGCCACAAGACGGAAGGTTTACCTTAAGAATAGCCGGCAGGCCGGTGGACGTTAGAATATCCACCCTTCCTACGGGGCATGGCGAAAGAGTTGTTTTAAGGTTGCTGGATAAACAACAGGGAACGCTTAAGCTCAGCCGCCTTGGGATGAGCCTCGCCATGGAGCGCGAAGTAGACGCCCTTATCCATAAACCGCACGGGATAATCCTCGTAACGGGGCCGACAGGCTCTGGCAAAACAACTACCCTTTAC
Source organism: Nitrospirota bacterium (assembly GCA_024278445.1). Classification (GTDB taxonomy): domain Bacteria; phylum Nitrospinota_A; class UBA7883; order UBA7883; family JAJRTC01; genus JAJRTC01. The sequence goes on along the minus strand of JAJRTC010000131.1, from coordinate 12,538 downwards.
AGCGCCTTAACGAGGCTTGATTCAAAAACGCTTAATATCATGACGGTTGAAGAACCTATAGAATATGACCTGGACGGCATTAACCAGACACAGGTTGACCCTAAAATAGACATGACGTTTGCAAGGGCGCTACGTTCTATTTTACGGCAGGACCCGGACGTGGTCATGATCGGTGAAATACGCGACCTTGAAACCGCCAGAATAGCCGTGCAGGCAAGCCTCACGGGGCACTTGGTTTTAGCCACCTTGCATACTAACGATTCTGTAGGCGCGGTAACGCGGCTTGTAGACATGGGGGTGGAGCCATACCTTTTGGCGTCCAGCCTTCTTGCCGTTATGGCGCAAAGGCTCATGCGCCGCCTCTGCCCTGAATGCAAAGTAAAATACAGGCCCGATAGCGCAGAACTTTCTATCATGGCAGAAGGAGTGAGCGATCTTTACGGGCCTGCCGGATGTAAAAAATGTGACGGCGTAGGCTATCAGGGGCGAACCGGTATTTTTGAGCTTTTGGTGATCGACGATAATATCCGCCACCTCATACACGACCAGGCCCCGGAATATAAAATCAGGAACCATGCGGTCGAAAAGCTATCTATGGTTCGTTTAAAAGATGACGCTATCCGTCTCGTCGGCAAGGGAGACACCTCTCTTAGCGAGGCGTTGCGCGTAACCGAAAGTTGAGTTTATGGCAGGTTTCAGATACGAGGCTATCGACCGGAGCGGCAAAGTAAAAAAGGGGGTTTTGAATGCAGAATCCGCCCGGCAAGCTCGCGTAAGAATAAGAGAACAGGGGCTAACCCCTATCGACGTAGGCGAGATCAGGAAGGAAACGTCGGGCGAGCAATCTCATACGCCGTGGGTGGGTAAGGTTTCAGCATCCAGGCTCTGCCTTGTCACACGGCAGTTCGCAGGGCTTCTGGCGGCGGGCATTACGGTCGAAAATTCTCTTAAAACCTTGATAGGGCAAACGGAATCGCAGGCATTACGCCACGCGTTGGCTGGTGTGAGGGGCGAGGTTATGGAGGGCAGTTCGCTTGCGGCCGCAATGCGCAAGTTTCCCGCCGTATTTCCTGAGCTTTACTACTCCCTAGTAGAAGCCGGAGAAAGTTCCGGCAAGCTTGACGTCGTATTAATGAAATTTGCCGACTATATGGAACATGGCAAGGCGCTAAAAGAGAAGGTTACGCTGGCGCTTGTATATCCTGTTATCGTAAGCATTGTGGCGATGGCTGTAACGCTTGGCCTGCTTGTATATGTAATTCCGCAAGTCGTTTCAGTTTTTCAAAGAACGCATCAAACGCTCCCCATGCTTACCCAGACATTAATATTCATAAGCAGTTTTCTTATGGAATATGGTTTTTTAATTTTACTCGCGCTTCTTGCGGTAGCAATCGCCTTTTGGCGCCTTGTGCAAATAGAGTCATGGCGACGGGTTTTGCATTCGGCCATGCTAAAAACTCCTTTTATAGGAAGACTTGTTAGAGGAATAAACTCGGCCCGTTTATCAAGCGCTCTTGCGATATTAGTCGGCGGTGGTGTTCCACTTTTATCATCGTTGAAAGCCGGAATCGCCATGGTAGGTTCGTTACCTATGCGCGACGCGCTGGAGGAAGTCATCGACGACGTTACAAAGGGTGGGAGCTTAAGCGCTTCTCTTGAGCGAACCGGCATGTACCCGCCGGTAATGACAAGTTTTATAGCAAACGGCGAAAACAGTGGGAAATTGGGCGAGATGCTGGAACGCTCATCCTCCCAGCTCTCCAACGAGTTAGAATACCGTTTAGCCGCTTTCACAAGTCTTTTGGAACCTGCACTAATTTTAACTATGGGGTTGGTGGTACTAACCATGGCGCTTGGAATTCTTATGCCGATATTTGAAATGAATCAACTGGCCCGTTAAATATGGAGACTGGATGAAAAAGTTTAATAGTATGTCGTGTGGTTCTGCTAGCAACGCAACAAAAAGTGGTTTCACATTAATTGAAATCATGGTCGTGGTGGTTATACTTGGAATTTTAGCCGCCCTCGTTATACCCAAAATAATGGGGCGCCCGGATGAAGCCCGCATAGTGGCCGCCCGGCATGATATATCCTCGCTGGTTCAGGCGTTAAAACTTTACAGGCTGGATAACCGCGCCTACCCCACCACCGACCAGGGGTTGTGGGCGCTTGTGGAAAATCCGGCAACGGAACCCCTGCCGCCTAACTGGAAACCTGGCGGATACCTGGATCACCTGCCCAAAGACCCGTGGGGCTACGAATACCGCTATTTAAACCCCGGTTTGCACGGAGAGATAGACGTCTTTAGCTACGGGGCAGACGGAACCAAGGACGGAGACGGGGTAAACACGGATATAGGATCTTGGCAACATTAACGGTTAAGCCACAAAGAATTGGTGCAAGAGCCGGGTTTACTCTGATCGAAATCGTTGTGGTTATCGTAATAGTAGGGATAATCCTCGGCATGATGACAGTAAACCTGAGACCTAACGATAGTCAAACACTTAAAGAAGAAGCAAAAAGGCTGGCGCTTTTACTTGAGATGACGCAGGAAGAAGCTATAACGACCGGACAACCTTTCGGGTGGACTTTTACGTCTGGCGGAGAATATCACTTCTGGAACCTGGATGATAAAGGCGAATGGAAACGTTTGCAGGATGACGAGTTTTTTCATGATGGCTCACTCGACAACCGGGTACGTCTCACAGCTCTAAAATCGGGCGGAGCAGATTTAAAAACAGACGACAGGCTTGTTTTCCCGCCCGCTGGAAATATTACGCCTTTTGAGATAACGCTCGTTATGAATAAACAGTTTGCAGAACTTGGAGCTAACGCTATCGGGAAAATCAGCGTCAACTTTGGAACGTACTAAAACCGATGAAACTACCACTGTTACATCAAAGGTGCCGAGGCTTCACGCTTTTGGAAGTCTTGATATCTATCGGCATTTTAGCCATCGTGCTGGGGGCAACGGTGCGTGCGTCTGGCATAGCTATAGACAGCGCAAAGACCAGCAAATCACATGTAATGGCCTTGTGGGTGGCGCAAAACCGTATTGCGGAACTACAGGCGTTTTTAAAATGGCCGGCAATCGGCGAGCGCAACGGGGAAGAAGCACAAAATGGCGTCAACTTTTATTGGCGAGAAACCATAACCCCCACGGCTAACGATAAGTTCCGCCGCGTACTGGTGGAGGTTTTTACATCTCCGGATAAAACACATTACTCCGCACGGTTAGTCGGATATGCACACAAGGTAAACCTGAATGAAAAAACAAAAAAATAAGAGAATCTCCAATAACGGGGGGTTCACACTTTTAGAAATATTGGTTGCGCTCTCGGTATTCGCAATCTTGACGGTCATGGCTTTTGAAGGATTAAACGGCACTATTAGAACCAGCGACACACTGGAACAGGAAGCAGAGAAGTGGAAAGAACTTATGTTTTTTTTCAACCGCGTGGAATCTGACTTGAAAAACATAGCCACACGCCCCATTGTGGGAGAGCTTGGTGGAATTTCACCTCCCCTTTTGGGGGCCTCGGAATATATGGACGAGCGCGGTATAAACCTTTCACTCACCCGCTTTAGTAGCGCTCTTGAGTCTGGCAAATCGGCCGTGATGAAACGTATGGGTTACCGGTTGCGCGACGGGCAGATGGAGCTTTTGATATGGCCCGCACTGGATCAACCTACCAGAAGCGAGCCGGAAACATATACGCTTCTAACCGGAGTTTCCGGGCTGAATTTAAGATATCTGGATGAAGCGTTGGAGTGGCGCATGGATTGGGGGGCCGATTCCATACCACGCGCGGTAGAGGTTGCCATCACCCTTGATACCGGGCATACCATGCGGCGGCTTGTGGCTTTAAGGTGAATTTGTGAACGTAAAACATCAAAAAAACAAAAGGTGCTTACCCAACCTGAAAAGCCGAAATGGGCTGGCACTTGTTACCGTGCTTATCGTAATGACGATAACCGTAAGCCTTGTCTCCTTCATGTTCATACGGCAAGACGCAAGGGTCAGGAGCCTTGAGAACTCCTCCTCAAGAGCGCAGGCCGCCACCGTGGCTCGCTCCGCTATAGAGTGGATGGGAGAACTGGCCCTGGCTGACGCCAAAGATAAAAAAGGCGGACATCTTGCCGAAGGCGGCCCGGAAGAAATTCCGCTCTTCGAAGTTGAAGGAGGCGAGCTTACAGGAAGAATAGAAACTGTGCAGGGGAAACTGAACCTTAACAACCTCTCAAAAAGCGGAGCGGTAGATCAACCCGGCCTTAAAATCATGCGTAACTTTTTCAAGCTGATTGATGTCCCCCAGGAACTTGCAGAAGCGTTGGCAGACTGGGTTGATAAAGACGGTGACATGCGCCCTCCATCTGGCGCGGAGGATGAATATTATTTATCGCTCAAAAATCCACACAGAACAGCCAACGTGGAATTAGTAGAGCTTAACGCCCTCTATTTTATAAAAGGCTTTGATAAAAAAATCATAGAAAAATTGCGCACATATGCCGTCGCCCTGCCGGAAGGCACTCCCCTTAATGTAAACACCGCATCTGCCGAGGCTATAACCGCGATATTCGGAGGAGCTTTACCACTTAAGTGGGGTAAAAGCGTGGTAGAAGCAAGAGGAAACGGGTTTGAAAAGGTAAGCGACTTTAAAAAGTTGATTCCTTTGGAAATTAGTATACCGACGGGATGGAGCATAAGTGTAAATAGCTGGTATTATCTTATAAGAGCAGAAGCCCGCTTCCAAAAAGCGAGAGTTGCCTATATGGCGCTGATCGAGGTGCGGGAAAGTTACGATACGGCCAGGATAATTTGGCTGAAAGAGGCATAAGCAATGCTAAGCATATTTATAGACGAAACATGGCCAGATTCAAACGGCATTGCCGAGTTGTCGTGGACACTTTTTAAAACCGGAGACAAGGAAGCAATCACCGGTATAGCTCATGATAAGTCAGAACTTCCCAAAACGCGCAAGATAGAAGTTGTTGTCCCGGCAAGCGTTGCCTCCATCACGGCTGTTGATGTCCCCAAACAGAACCGTAAACTAATGATAAAAGCGCTACGTTTCGTTATTGAAGAAGACGCCGTAGACGATCCTGAAAAATTACACGTAGCTCCAGCAGACAGTTATCTACCGGATGGCAGACTGCCCGTGGCAATCATAGATCGCAAATGGTTAGTAAAAACACTTGACCTGCTGGCCGAAAAAGAAATATTCCCTGACGCTATAAGAGTTGAAACACTGCTCTTGCCTATTGAAAAAAGCGGCATAACCGTTCTTTGGAACGGTAAGGACGGATTTATGAGAACGGGCCAATTCTCAGGCGGCGCGTTAGACACGGGAAGCTCAAACCATCCTCCTCTGGCTCTAAAGCTTGCGATTGCCGAAGCCACTGCCAAAAAATCTGCACCTGAAAAAATCACCCTCTACCTTGCAAACGGCACACCACCTCCCAACACGGCTTTATGGACTCTTGATCTTGGAGCTCTGTTAGAAATCAAACAAGACAAATGGAACCTGGGCAAAGGAGCGACCAACGCAAAAGATAGAGGTATAAACCTGCTTCAGGGAGATATAGCTCCATCGCACCAGATGCAAAGAGCGGCACAGCAAGGGCATCTTACCATATCACTCATCCTTATCATAGGATTGGCTTATTCAGGTTATGTCTTTACAGACTGGATGTTCCTTAAAATGGAAGAAAAAAGACTTAACGTGCAGATGCGTGACACTTTCAAAACAGCTTTCCCCAAAGCCAAGTCTATCGTAGATCCGCCATTGCAAATGCGACGCAATTTGGCTGAGCTCAGGTGGCGTGCCGGTGGAAAAGATGATAACGACTTAATCCCGATGCTGGCTACTATCACTCAGGCGATAGCTCAAACCGCAAAAATTGCAGGGTTTGAATATAACAAAGGAGTAGTAAAAATAGATTTGGTAACCTCTGGGGATAAAGAGTTTTTCGTTGCACGCGACAACCTTGTGGCAAAAGGACTTACCGTAAAACCAGGACCTGGCAAACGTTATGATTACGGATATAAAACGCAATTAACCGTGACCAGAAAAAATATACGATGAAAGCACTTATTCAGTTCTGGGCAGTCAGAACACAACGTGAAAAATTTATTCTTAGCGGAGGCGGGGCTATTCTTGCCGGCATGCTGATCTACGCCTATGCCTTGAAGCCTATGGAAATGGAACGCATAACCATCTCGGCACGACTACCTGAAATGCGAACCACGGCTATGCAGATGCAGTCCGCTCTTGGCGAAGTTAAAAAACTGCGGGCAATTCTCCCTGCCGGGGGAACTAACGATACATCCCGTGCCACTACAAGAAACATAGTTTTAAAAACATTGGCGGCAGATGGCATGGATGCGGATCAGATAGAAGTTTTAAGGTCTGGCAAGTTTAAGGTATCGTTAAAAATGATTCCTTTCGCAAAATACACCAAATGGCTGGAGACGCTTCAGACAAGGCACGGAATCCGCCTTGAGTTGTGCGACTTACAGGTTGTTGGAAAACCAAACATGGTAGATGTAACATCCACCCTCATGCGCCCATAAACGGCGAAAATTAAAAAGCAAAAGAAGGCTTGCTGAAAATCGTTTATGACTATATCATGTGTCGTCGTCATGGTATTCCGGGGCGTAGCGCAGCCTGGTAGCGCGCCTGCTTTGGGAGCAGGATGCCGGAGGTTCGAATCCTCTCGCCCCGACCATAAAAACAACAGGTTACAAGAGGTAGCCCGCCAAAGGCGGGCCGTACCCCACACTATACCCCACAAAGTGGCGCTAGGTTTCTTCCGCCGGAGCATGGCATATTCCGCAATCAACGCCCTGGCTGGCCGCTATGGGCGGCTTTGGTTTCCTTTTGATCTTTGGTGTAATGACATATATTACAGTCATTAAGCAAAAATTCGTTTTGTGAATGGCTATTGCTTGTCGTGGTGGTCATGAAAATCTGCTTTTTCAATATCCTTTCATTAATATTTACCAGGCCAGGCGCTTACTTCTTTTTCTGGCGAATCCTCTAAATGGATAAAATGGCGATAGATGCCTATAACGTTTATACCGACGGCTATAGCGGCCTGAATCATGTTGTAGCGGCCTGTCCCGTTGTATATGCGTATATCCGCCGCCGTGGTTATCAGATTTTTTTCAGGGTCGGCAATATGCGCGCTATCGTCTTTTCCGTTTTCGTGTTTGTTCCAGGCCGGACACCGGCAACCGCTATTTACGATCATGGGCGCCTGATAATACGTCCCGCGCATAAGTTCTAATTTGTCCATAAACGCTGCGGATATATATAGCGTTTCGCATTGGCCGCACCTACAACGCATTTTTTCAGCGCGGAAAAACTTATAGGGCCAAACGCGGGAACCGTCCAGCGGCGTTAACGTTTTAGCCATTCCGCTATATACCCCAATACCGCGCCGCCTTTTAAGCCGGTAGCCGTGACAATCATCCCGAAAAACGCAAAAAACAAAAGACCATAAATAGCCAACCGGAATATAAAGCGGCGGACTTGGCGTTGGCCTTTGTCCATGTCTATTAAAAGCTCGACGGCGGTCGCCGGTAGGTTTGAGGCGGGCGTAGCCTTTCGGCTATCGGGCTTGGCTTCCAGAGCGGCCAAGCGTTTTTCAAAGTCGCCTATTACCTTGTCCAGTTTTTCGTCAAACTCACCGAATTTTTCTTGGCCGCTATTTAGCTGGTTTTGTATCGTCGCCAACAAACTTAAAATACCGTCGGGCGCTCCATGGCTTTTATCTTTTTTTTCAGGTGGCATTTTTAGACCCTTTCGCCTTAAATGAACCGACGCCGAAAACGTCGACGGCCCTATATGCTAGGTTGCGTTGTGTTTCGCCGATGCCCGCGACGGTCATAACATCTAAAAATAAAACATCGGATTCGGCGCGGGTAAAATCGACGTCTAGCGGTAGCCAGCCCATACCGTCTACTGATTGCTGAAAATCGGCCCATGGGTTGTCTATTAGGATGCCGCCCGACTGATATAAAAGGTCATGCGCGAACGCTGGCGCAAGCATTATGCCGCCAGGTGTCAAGCCTAACAGCGTCCAGAACAACCGCGGAATACTGGCACCGTCACACACAAAACCTTTGCGAATGATAAGGCGGTAATATCGCCGCCCTACTTTCCAGGTTAAAATCCAATCTTTTTCCAGCCGGTATTTAAGCCAGCCGACGGGTTTAACCGTCGGCTGTGTGAAATTTACAAATTCGCGCATTGGTTGCCCTATTCGTCGTTCAATATAAATCCTTAATAATCATGTTAACTAAATCACCTAAAGCGGGAAGCGTAGTTGGTACGTTGCCTTGCTTCTCCCTTATGTTGGCTTTGCGGGTTTTCGCGTCAATTCTCTTTTGTGCTCCCTGCGCCGTTTCCCCTTCGCCCCACGTCTTTGTGTTGTAGTCATAAATGGGTCTATAAAGCCCGTCGGGCGGGACGGTTCTCTGGTTACGCATTGTGATAAGCGTATCTATTGCGGCAATAATGGCGTCGCCTTGTGTCCAAGTTAGGGGTTTTTGAACGGTATCCCCTTGTCGGTTTCTTTCTTCGTGTTTTTGCGCGGGAATATAAATTAATTCGTCATACCCCGCGGGCATGGCGGGTGCGGCGGAACCGTAGTCGTGTGCAAAATCCGAAAGCGTGGCGGAATAACTTTTACCGGCGGCCTTAACTATTACTGCGCCGTCGGGATGAATATGTACGAGGTCGGCCGCAAACGCCGGGACGGCAAAAATAACAGTAAAGAGTAGAGCAAAAAAAGTTTTCATGTTATTAGACCTTTCAATATTTGATGATGTAGGAGACGGCAATCGTCGGCTGGACGTTGTTATGTGAGCCGCCGCCGCCGGTGTTTTCTGTTGTGTAGGTGTTATAGTAAGCTCCGTTACCTTTTACGATAGATGGTGTCGCAAAAGAGCCGCCCGACTGATCGTTTAGTATGTCGTGGTTATGCGCGGGTATTTCACTTGTTGAAAGTGTATGAGTTTCAGCGCCAGAGTTTCCCCCTAGGCCGTCGGCCCATGAACCGGTCAACCTGTTGGCCGACGAAGCGCCCAGGTTATCCAGCCCCGCCAGAATCCGGCCCCGCATGTCGGGAACATTAAAATTATCCCCTGAACCGCCATAGGTGTAGCCGATTGCGTCCCATAAATCTGGATAGGTTGTTTTACTTATAGATTGTCCATAGCATAAAAGCCACCCTGTTGGCGCGCTTGAACCCGCATAGGGCGTTAATATGCCCGCCGGAAAAGATGTCGCCACCTTTCCCCAGGTTCCGCCGCCTTCGCTTATATAAAGTTCGTCGTTTGTGGTATCAAAAACCGCGTCGCCTTCGTCCTGAGTGCCGGACGGTACGCCCGCGTTTGTCGGTAGCCCCAGCGTTCCGCCGTTATAGTTATGGTCGCCGGTTATGGTCGCGTCGGTCGTATCGCCAACCAGGCTAACATCCGCGCCATAGCTGGCGGAGTTGAAAAAAAGCAAAATCGCCGTAAAGAGTACGGCGCCAGCTTTACCTATCGCTTTTTGTTTCCAATGTTTCATTTCCTTTTATCCTTTCGTTTATCAATCAATTACGCGATTGCGTAGCATTTCCGCGTTAAAATATTCCCTATGGCGTTATTTTCACCTTGTCGCCGTTCGGCTTCATAATAAAGACGCCGTCCGCGTGTCCGTATAGCTGGAACCTGTTAGGCCCGGTCAATGCGCTAGGATGCGTCGAACGTTCTTTTAAAATAATTTCGTCGGTAAAGGTGATTTTATCCACGGCCCGCGGCATAGACCCCGTATCACCGTTTGAAATAAACGCATGTTCTACCTTTGAAACGTCCGCCGCTACGTCCGGCTCCGCAAAAGTAATCGACGAGGACCCGCCGGACGTACACGAAACAACGGTAAGATAAGCGGGGCCGCCGGTCTGCGTGAGTTTACAGCGCCGGCCCTCGGTAAAAATGTCACTTTGGTCTGAATCGACCTTTAATTGTGTTGATGATATATAGGCGACGGCAAAACCGGAATCTACCCACTCGTTACCGCCTGATACACCCACTTTTAACGTGCCGTCGGGGTTTATGGATACGTCCAGGCGTCCGGTTAAGTCAGACTTTGAACCCCTGGCGGCCAATACTTCGGCTATATCGGTTATAACACCGCCCAGTGGTTGCCAGGCGGAACCGTCAAAATATTTAAATGCGGTGTTTGTTGTGTCTAGCCATATCCAGCCTTCATCGGGGTTTGAAGGCGCCGACCCGCCCGCGTGGTTGGCCGCCAGCGCCAGGAAATTAGCCAGTACATTAGCGTACATTTGCGGAAACGTATCTACGCCCGATTCCGGTTTGGTTTTATCAAAAGCCATTTTATATATTCCTTTCATTAATATCCGTCTATGTAAACGTCGCCCGTTCCGGCTATGCTGACGCCCGCGTGGTCGTAAAAAGTACTAGTCGCGCTGGCGGCGTCGATGCCCGATACAACCGGCAAAGCAAAACTACCGCCTTTCGGCGTAACGGCCAGTTTTGGCGCCGCGAAAAAGGTTTTCCCGTAGTCTGCGAAAACGATAGACGACCCGCCCGACCCCGCGTTAAAGTCCGACACCCAAAATTCAACGTCGGGAACGTCTATTATTTCCAAAATCGACTCAACCAAAACGCGGGCGGTCAAGCTCGACGTTATGGTAAATTTCCATTTAATATAACGGAATGAATAAGCGCCGCTTATAAACGGCGTCCAGCCCGACCAAACTATATTATCGTCGCTTGTGTTTACCTCTACCGTTAAATCAAATTCCGCCGTTACATGCTGGTCGGTATCTTTCGGATAGGTTTGGTCTGTCCTGGTAGGGTAAGAAAGATCGGTAGCGTATAAATCGGATGCGTCAATATCCAGCGTTAACGTTATATTACTTTGCGCGATTTTACCCTGGTCGTAAACCGGCGTTTCGTATATATGTTCTGTAAAGCTATCGCCTTTATACGACGATAATTCGGCGTCTTGGTCGTCGCGTGTTGGAACGTCGGTATCCTTTAGCGCGCATGGGTTTATAAGTCCGCCAAGCTCGGAAATATAAACAAAGTCCGTCCTAGTCCCGTTAAAATTGGTATCCTTTTCCTCATTCTCTAAAATCGCGTTATAGTCATGGCCGGAAACCGTGACTTGCGCGTTTACCGCCGTCGAATAATTGCCGCTGGTATCTACCGCTTTTATCCAAAAACGGTAAGTCCCGTTTATCGTCCGCAGTACTATTAGCGCCGTACCTGTTTCAAGCGTCGAAACGGATAACGCCGCGTCCCAGGTTGTACCCTCCCTGATCACATAGCCCGCTATATCAAGTTCGGCGGAAACATCCCAAGATAAGGCGATACTATCACCCTGTTGAATGGCTACAAAACCCGTCACGTTGTCGGGCGGTTTCGTTTTGCCCTGGACGTATATAAACGCTTCCGGGGCTTCCTCAAAATCGGCCTTGGCGCCACGCCCCGAAACCGATACGACGCGAACGTGGTAGGTTTGAAGCTCTGAAACGTTATCAAGCGTGAAATAACTGTTTGCGGTCGTCCCTGCGTTTTGCCAGGTCGCGCCAGCGTCGCGGGATATATATACTTCGGCGTGGCCGTATAAGTTTATCCCCTCAATGACCAGGGGAATATTAAACGTTACGTCTATCGCGGTCGCCAGTTCGCCCGCGCCGTTAAAATAAAGACGTTCGGCCAGGGCCAGGGCGCTAACATGATCGGGCGGCCCTAGCGGATTCGGCAAACTCGAATAGTTCTGAGTCTCCAAAACCAGATTGTCGTATTCCCAAACGCCCGCGTTATATTCGGCGGCCTCAATCTGGCGGGTCAAGTCGCTATCGCGTGTTATTGAAATTATACGGAAAGGCTTTGTAACCTTTTCCAGTTCGCCGAAGCTGTAAATATCTCCGGCGCCAGGCTCCGCCGTCCAGTCTGAAACAAGCGTAACCGTGGCGGTCGCCGCGGCGGTGGTCGCTACGTTTATTTCCTCTATGGAGTCGTCCGACCGGCGGACGCGCAAAGCGTAGGTTTTGCCGCCCTGTATTGTCACTTCTCTATCAAGCTCGACCGTCCGGCCCCATGCGCGCAATATACGACCGGAAAAACCCCATTGCGGCAAGTCATGGGAAAAGTTAACTATGTCGTATACCTCGCAAGCGATAGAATCAACGGCGGCGGAAAACTGTATCTTGCGCCGTATAAGTCGGGACGCATTTAGTATGCGGTTGCCTTCGCGCATGACCTGGCTTTTTCTGACCACGCCCAGGAGCGATACCGATTGTTTGCGTAGCGGTTCGCCGTTCTGATACGCTTCAACCGTTTCTATCGGTATCATGTCCATGGCATAATTTTGGTCTTTGTTTGTAAACTGGACGTCTACCGCGTTTGCTTGTTTTTCGACCGATAGATAAGAACCGGAAAACGACCCGGCTACAATGTTCCCCATGGTGAATAGTTGAACCGGCGACCCTGGTTTTGACACTTTCAAGCGAT
>JAJRTC010000130.1 GCA_024278445.1 Nitrospirota bacterium | reverse complement strand
ATGCACTTGTAAATGCTAAAAATGCTGGTTACATAGATAGCGTAGGGCAAGGGCAATATGGACTAAATGCGGTAGGTCATAACTTAGTGGTTCACAGCTTGCCAAAGTCAGATTCTGGCGGAACTCGCAAAGTAAGAAAAAAGGTAAAAAAGAAAAAAGTACCTACAACAAAAAAGAAATCCAAAAAGGTCAAGAAAGCCAAGAAGAAGTAAGTAATTATGTCGAGTGAAATCGGTGCACTTAAAGATTTTCAAGATTCTTTATTGCATTTGAATGTTACACTAAAGCGCACTCACACTAAAAAAATCTACTCTAAGCAGTTAAGGATAAAGCAGTAATTAAAGGGTATTTTAACAACAGACAAGATTTACTTGCTAAAGGCTTAGAAGAACAAGATTTATTAGCTTTGGATGGGTTATTGCAACGCTTGCTTGAACTTACACAAAGGGACGCTGTACGTTCAACTTACCTAGAAATTATCAAAGCCACTGAAAAAGAATTAAACACTATTGAAGTTTTAGCAATAACAAAATCAAGCCAACCGAGTGGATATCCTGATACTTTTGATGACAAGAAAGAAACACAAATAATTGAGACTCTATCTAAAATGGTACCAAGTGCCGGATTGTCATATAAGCAAGCTTGTATAGATTTGAGAACCAACGATCGAATAAGTTACAGAGGATCTGCTACTGAGTTACGCGAAGCATTACGAGAGATCCTTAGCCACCTTGCTCCCGATAAAGATGTGCTAGATCAACCAAATTTCAAACTTGAGAAAGATCAGAAAAAACCTACGATGAAACAGAAAGTTCACTTTATTCTTAAATCTCGTGGAAAAAGTAAGTCGCTAGCTGAAACCCCGGAAAAGGCTGTAAGTGTTATTGAAGATAGCGTTGGAGAATTAGCACGTTCTGTTTACAATAGGTCATCACTTTCGACGCATCTTGGTACAACACAAACGGAAGTTAATAGAATAAAAGATTATGTTGATGTGGTACTGTGCGATCTTTTAGAAATATCCTAGCTCCCTCCACCCTAATCCCCCCTCCTTCAAAACCGTCAGATTCATCTTTTGCTACTTTTCAGGCTTCTACTCTTGAACATTACCCGTTTTTATGAGAAATTCACCACAGCATGGCTAAAATGGGCCATTAGAGCAAAAACAGCCGTCATGACGGAAGGAACGACATGAAAGAGATAGTTCAGGAATATTACGGAAACACAGTTAAACAGACAGAAGACCTGGAGTACGACGCCTGTTGCACAACCGATTATGACGCGGAACTTCTAAAACCGCTTACAGACGAAGTAAAGTCTAAACAATACGGGTGCGGCTCCCCCATGCCAGACGCGATTTTTGGACACACGGTACTAGACCTGGGTTGCGGCGCCGGGACAGACGTTTTTATAGTCGCACAGTTGGTGGGCGAAGCCGGGCGCGTTATAGGCGTCGATATGACAGACGAACAGTTAGAAGTGGCTCAACGCAACGTTGCACCTATAATGAAAAATCTCGGCTATACCAAACCCAACGTTGAATTTATAAAGGGCGAAATTGAAAACCTCGACATACCGGATAACTCTGTAGACTGCGTAATATCAAACTGCGTGATAAACCTGTCTACAGACAAAACCGCAGTGTTCAGTGAGATATATCGCGTGTTAAAACCGGGTGGCGAGTTTTTAATCTCCGATATCGTTGCGGACAGACGTATCCCGGAAGCCCTTCGAGCTGACGCCAAGCTATATTCCGAATGTTTAACGGGGGCCGATTATGAAGGCGATTTTATCCGCCGTATGCGATCGGCAGGCTTTAACGACGTGCGCCAAACGTCCCGCAGAAAAACAAAAGACGTGATAGAGATGATTCATTTTTACTCCGTCACCTACAAGGGCTTTAAGGTTGCCATGGAAGAAAAATGTGAAGATTACGGCCAAGTGGCGGTATACAAGGGAAACATGTTTGGTAAACATGAAGCTTACGCCCTTGACCTGAACCACGTCTTCCCGGCTGGGCTAGCTGTGCGGATATGTAAAAACACGGCCGACATTATCAGGCAGAGCAGGTTGAACCCGTTCTTTCATGTGTCTGACGAGATAAGCCACCTGGGGCTTTTTGACTGCGTGGGGGGTGGAGCAACATCAACCGATAACGACGAAGATATTATCGCAGGCTCCTGTTGCTAGGCGTCACAATGTTGCCACAGCCATAATAACACGCTATAATTTGAGACGTTATGAATAGATTTGCCACCTTCACCGCAAAACTCCTTATAGTCTTCTTAGGCTCGTTCGCCCTTTCCGCGTGCGGAGACATTTTAAACCCGGACGAAAAACTGGGTGACCCGGCAGGGGGCGGCACTACCGACAGGGTAATGAGTAACGACAGGCTTGCCTCCATCGCCGTTGAGGAACACGCTTTGCGCATGAACCCAACATGTGGCGAGGCAGATGAAGAGTTCCTCCCATCAATACTTGAGATAATCGAACGGTTCAACACGATGGCGGAGAACGACGATAGTTTTTCACCCAGGTTGACCTTGGCAGGCCACCCCGACCTTGACGGAGGCATATCTGTGCGGGTCTGTTCAGATTCGCAAATATCGGCACACGCCTATCTTGAAACGGTGGCAATACACGACGGGCTTTTATATACGCTAAAAGAATCGTCAGCTTCTGAAACCATTTTTAAATCAGCCGTCGCGTTTGTAATCTACCACGAGCTTTGGCATGCGCAAATGGGAGACGCGGCCATCTCCCCCAACGATACGTTAATGGAACTTAAAGCTGATTTCTTTGCCATGAACGCAATTGAAAAGGTGGGCTATGACACGGCGGGAGCCGAGCTTCTGTTCTCCGTGCTGGCAAAAGTAAATCCCGGAGGTTCGCCACACCACCTGACCGCAACCGAACGGGCCGAGGCGATAGATGTTGCGTCCAGGTAGTTTAAAAACTCCTTACTTGGCCATGTTATAGGTATGATCCCAATCAGGCGATGGAGGCGTTTTTATTAACTCGTCTGTTCTTGATAGGTAAAGCTTGATGGCGGTCGATTTTTCCGGTGCTTGCCCGTCAAGAGCCTGAAAAAGTATTTTTGCCTGCTCAAACTCGCGTTTCCTGAAGGCTGAAAGAGCGGTGGAAAAGCCATCAGTAAGCTTGCGTTGTGCGTCGGTCGATTTTTCCTTACTCTCAATCACCTCGTAAAGACGTATCGCTTTTTTCTTGCCTTCCACGCGAACAGAGTCTAACTCCAAACAAAGGAATTTATCTTTTACAAGTTCATGAGTGAATTCAGAAATCATCGTATAGGTTCCGTAATATTTGTTAACCCCTTCAAGCCTCGCGGCAAGGTTAACAGAGTCACCCATCATGGTGTAGTCCATTCTCTGCTTGGAGCCCATGTTGCCTACTACCATCTCGCCTGTATTTATTCCCATGCGCACAAAAAGCTCAAGTTGGCCCGTCTTACGCCAATCGGCACGCATCTCCACAAGCTTGCGTTGCATTTTAACTGCCGCCTCAACGCACAACTCCGCATGGTTTTTAATATCCATCGGCGCTCCCCAGAACGCGATGATGGCGTCCCCCTCATATTTGTCTACGGTACCTTCGAGACTCAAAATAATGTTTGTCATTTCAGATAGATATTCGTTGAGCAGGGTAACAAGTTCCGTCGGGTTCAGCTGTTCTGAGATGCTGGTGAACCCCGCCACGTCGGAGAAAAACGCGGTCATTATTTTTCTCTGTCCGCCAAGTTTCAAAAGGTCGGGGTTTTCAATTAACCGGTTAATAACTGTGGGCGACAGGTAACGTCCGAAAGCGTCTTTTATATATCGCCTCGACTCTTGCTCTTCTAGGTAGTGAGACACCGTTATGGTTATGTAACACAGCAAGATTGTTAGCGCCGGTGTGACGCTGTTTAGCCAAAGTGAAAGGCTTGCGAACATCCAGAAATTGAACGCCAAAAGCCCTGCGAATAAGGCGATAAAAACAATAATGCCAACAAAAATGCTAACTCTCTGCAAAATGTAATAAAGAAAAGTGCCGATGATAAACACAAGAACAACATCATAAATCTTCTGCCAACCAGCTTTGCTTATGGCGCTACCCGTTAAAAGATTCGAAATAACATTGGCCTGAATCTCCACACCGGCCGTATGCCCTAACGGCGAGGAGCGAAGGTCATAAAGCTGTGTGGCCGTTGCGCCTATAATGGCTATTTTGCCTTTAAGCTTTTCCTTAAAAACAGTATCGTCAACAGGTTTATTCATTACGTCGGCGGCAGAGGTAACAGTAAAAGTACTGTCTGCCCCCAGGTATCGAATAAAAATAAACCCGAATTCGTTAAGCGGCATAAACCTGCCGCCAACGGTAACCCCACCTAACGTATCGCCAGAAAATACAACCCTTGTATCGCCGACCGCGTTCAAGTAAAGGTTGGCCGCCGAAAGAGCCAAAGCCGGGTAGAGATCCCCCTTGTAGTTTTTAATGATAGGGTGAAAACGTATAACGCCGTCAGCATCCGGGGCGGCGTTCATAAAGCCTGTGGTTGCTCCTGCATTTTGTATTATCGGTATATT
Source organism: Nitrospirota bacterium (assembly GCA_024278445.1). Lineage (GTDB taxonomy): Bacteria > Nitrospinota_A > UBA7883 > UBA7883 > JAJRTC01 > JAJRTC01. The sequence continues at coordinate 19,416 of JAJRTC010000130.1, read as the reverse complement.
GGGGTTAACGCCATAAACATCAGACCTGATATTGGCAGTTCTGTTATCAGCCGATCTCTGGATGAGTTTTATACGAAACGGCTTTATTATGGGAAGGAAACGGTCATCCCGCTCCTTGCTATATTCTTCTTCCTCCTTACCGTGAAACACAAACCCGGTAACAACATTTCCGGCAGTTGCCATGGCCCGTGCAAGAACTTCATCCCGCGCAAAACTTTTTTTCAGTTTCTGAAATTCACCATAAAACTCGGGCGAATTCTCTTTTATCCCTTTTTTAGCCATTTCAGAATCAAGGTTATCCAGCAGTTCAGTAACTTCCGTGTCTGCCTTGCTTGAAAAAACAACATCCATAACCGTAACCTTCACACCGAACCCAGATAGCTTTGCCACAAGGCTCGCCATCACATCACGCGGCCATGGCCATCGACCATATTGGTCGAGCGACTTCTGGTCTATCCCGACTATTACGATTCTCGGGTCTGGCTCATTTGGCGCCGTATAGTAAATAAACTGGTCATACACAAGATTCTCAAAGGTCGCTACATATCGGGGAGGGGAGAAGGCGACCATCAAAAGAAAGGCCATCAAGGCAAGATATACTTTTTTTAGTGTCATAGCCTGGCAGTAAGGAAAGAGAGCATGAGACAGCCTTTATATGCAAACAACAAAACCAACCAATTAAAAACTGCGGACAAAATTCAAATCAACATTCACAACATCATACTGCGCGTCTTTTTCTGACGAGGCGTCTTTTTCATCGTTTACATTTGAATAACGAACCTTGCCTGTCACATACATTTTGTTGCTGAAATACCATGAAACACCAGGTTCGACATAAAACTTGTCTCGACCTGCGTCGTAGAGGCTATCCCCGTCACCATATCCATTGGCACCAACCTTTTTATAGCCCACAAGCCCGTTCAGGGTTATTTGTTTGCTTAAGCGATAGTTTGTGTTCAGATAAAATTCCAGCGTGTTATTGTTGGAGTTTGCGAGTTCACCTGAAAGGCTGTTGTTCTCGCCAAGAAGTTCATTTTTTTCCTGCGACTTATATGACGCGCTTAACAGCAGAGTAAGGCTTGGCCCGAACTGCTTTAATATTCTGAATTCACCCGCATACACGTCTCCACTACGAAAGATATCCTCACCGTTGCTTTTATCGTTTTCAGAATGGCTATAGGTAAAAGTAAAAAGTAAAAAGTTACTCCTGGAAAGTGCGTAAACCCCATTTAACGCAGTAAGAAGAGAGTCGCCAGGGTCCAGATTATCGTCTGGCGTATCACCGGAATAGTCATATCCGCCCCTAAAATCATACTTGGCACCAAGGCCCATCGTAAGTCTCGTAAATTTATAGACGAACATTACATTAGGAGTGACGTTAGTCCCGCCGCCATATGTGTTAATAAGCATAAGATCCTGGCTTAAATCGTCAGTGATTATTTTGCCGAGTTCACCCTCCGAATAGGAGCTTTTGCCGGAAGGAAGCCTCAGGTCAAGCCCGCCCCGGATAGTCAGCTTGCCAGCTTTTACGTTGTAATATGTAGATATATCGGTATCGGTAAGCGTGTTTACCTCAAATCTTTCATCGGCAAAAGATGGCTTGTAAGACGTGCTGGCATATGCCCCGGAAACCGATGCGCCCCAGTTTTTGCTGTCGTAGGCAAGCTGTGCAAACGAAATAGTCTGCCTGCCGTCGCTATCAAGGGCCGACGTATCCCATGCCCCGTAGTTTGCAGAAATTGAAAACAACCATTTAGACGAATCGTTATTCCCGGCGTTTGCGGTGTGTGCAAACAAACACAGAAAAACAGAAAAAAACCCCAATGCCCTCATAAGTAAAGAATCCTTTTTAAACGGTCTGTCTCTACTTCAAATCGATTAAAACATCGATTGTAGCCGAGCCCAACGGTTGCCCTGCATCACCCGTGCTTTCAGCCGTCTGACCTATTATCCCTTGGGTAGCCGTCGTTTGATTTTCAACCCCTTCCGCATTCTGAGATTGCTTAGGAGCAGTCTGGCGCGGTTTGCTAACTTTTCTTGTAAGAGCATTTATCACAATTTTTTCTTCAATCGACGGCCCCGCAACCAAAGGAGGCAGGGGAGGCTTTGCTTTATCGGTAACTACAGGTTTGCTCTCAACCTGTTCTTTTGGTTCAGGTTTATCGGCTTGCGCTTGCTTTACGGAAGCTTGTTTTTTTTCAACTTTTCTTTTGGGTGTGGTTTTGAAAGGAATCTGCCTGTTCAGGTTTTGCCGCCTTTCATTTGAGATCGTAAACGGATTGGCCGGAGGCCTGCCAAATAAAACGTTGGTTCTAAAACCGGGTGGCAGAGTCACCCTCGTTTCATTCGGATCGGTTCCCTTAACGTAAACAGAACCGTGGTCACCCTGTTTGCCAAGAAGGTCTATATTGGTTGATGAGCCCGTAACAGCCACGATAAACGGAGGCGTTCCCGCAACTCCGGCCACAGCCGCCTTTGTGTGGTATTCAAATTTGGATTGGTCATCCACAAGCTTGTTAACGGCAGATTTCACCTTGCCTAAAAGCAGGCTAAAAACAGACTGGCTACTCCCCTGCGCCGTACGATGCAAGGCCTTTATCACCATGTCACTACCTTTATCAACCCTTATAAGGTCGCCCGTATCAAGTTCTATCTCTACTACGCCGTCTGCGCCGGTAACGATTCTGTCGCCTTCGTAAAAAGAGTCATTTTTTTCTACAGAACGCATTTTTGAGTTTTGGAAGGAGAAAACTTTCACGTCTCCCTCCAGATAAACGGCGTGGGCTTTAATTGAAGTATCGCCCCATGACTTGGATGGAGTCAGGATAAGAAGGAACATGGCAAACGCCAAACTCACGGTTATGAGAATACGGGCCATTAAGCTAATTACTCCCAAATTGGGCAACAACTGCCAAATTATGTTCCAGATTCAATACGCTGGGTTAAAGAACGCCCAAAGCGCTTCCGCTTTTGATTTTCTTACACAAGCACTCACATGTCAATGTCTTATCCCCATTGCTGGCTTTTGTCATCAAGTTTTATTCGTATATTTTTTCTACTAGACCAGCAACCGTTTTTTGTTCTGTCTTATTAACTGCTATAATCCTCTTATGAGTTCAATAAACAGACCGTTTACAGGTTTCGTCACCGTCGTTTTATCCTTACTGCTAGCTTGGCCTTTTACCGCCGAAACAGCCTCTGACAAACAGACATATAAATGGGTCGACGAACAGGGGCAACCCCACTATACCGACGATCCGTATGAAGCCAACAAGCACGGTGTTGACGTAATCCTTCAGGGAGCGCCTTCAAAAAAAGACAAGGGCACAGGTGCCGGCACAACAAAACAGAATAAAGGCGAAGGGCATGTCGTGATGGTTGGCGACATCCGGTTCACCCACTCAGACAGCGGATGGGCCATAATAAACGCAACGCTTAAAAACGAAGGTTCATCGCCCGTTGAAGGCGTGCAACTTGACGTAATTCTGTTTCATGTAGAGCGAAGACGTGCCGCAGACCTTTTTATTCCGTTTACGGGAGGCAAAATAAAACCAGACAGGCTAGACCCCGGAGAAACTGGAACCATCGAATACGAAACAGATATAACACCCGAAGAAATAGCGGGGCATAGATATCGCATCACTTGGGATACTTATAAAAATATTGTAAAACCTGGCAAAAAACCGGCAGATCAAAAAGTTTTAGAACCAGCACAAAAAACGCCCCTCCCAACAAAGCCTGAACCCGTAAAGGAAAAAACCATAAAAAAAGAACCCGCCCCTGAAACAGTAAAAAGTAAAACGCGGCTAAAAATCGAAGCCAAACGCAAGCTTCGTGAAAAACAGGCCAAGGAATCTGAATAGATAAATCAGGTGGCTAAAAAAGCATCCATACTCTACATCTGCCAGTCGTGCGGATACCAAAGCGCAAAGTGGCTCGGCAAATGTCCCTCCTGCAACCAATGGGACAGCTTTAGCGAAGAGCGGGCCGTTGCGCCAGAGTCTCGGTCTGGCCGCGCAAAAAGATGGATTGAATCAGACTCATCGGGAAAACCCATCGCCATAACGAAGGTGACTTCCGACACCGCCATCAGAACCTCCACGACTATAAGCGAAATGGACAGGGTTTTAGGCGGAGGAATAGTTACAGGCTCGCTAACTCTTGTAGGTGGCGACCCTGGCATTGGTAAATCGACTCTCCTCCTTCAGGTGGCAGGTGCCATGGGAAACGCTGGAAGGGTGTTATACGTCTCAGGCGAAGAATCACCAAGCCAGATAAAAATGCGGGGTGAGCGGCTCTCCTGCATGTCCGAGAATCTTTTTATTCTGCCCGAAACGCAGGTAGAAGAAATTGAAAACCAGATAGAAAAACTAAAACCGTCGCTTGTCATAATCGATTCTATCCAGACCATTTATACAGAGGAGATACCATCGGCACCAGGCACGGTGGGGCAGGTGCGCGAATCATCCGGCAGACTGCTTACCATATGTAAAAGAAGCGGCATCCCGATATTTTTGATAGGCCATGTAACAAAAGAAGGAGCGATAGCCGGGCCGCGTCTTTTGGAACATATGGTTGATACCGTGCTTTATTTTGAAGGTGAACGTGGCAGTCCGTTCAGAATTTTGCGCGGTGTTAAAAACAGGTTCGGCTCTACAAACGAAATAGGCGTGTTTGAGATGAAAAACGAGGGCCTTATAGGTGTCGATAACCCATCCGAACTTTTTCTGTCTGAAAAACGGGCAGATATTTCAGGTTCCGTGGTGGTCGCGCTAATAAACGGAACGCGACCAATGCTCGTAGAGATACAGGCGCTTGTGGCCTCAACCACCTCTCCTACTCCGAGGCGTACAACCGTTGGCGTAGACCATAACCGGGTTGCGATATTAATGGCGATAATAGAAAAACGGACAGGAGTTCATATCATGGGTGAAGATGTTTTCGTTAACGCGGCAGGCGGCGTACGCGTAGACGAACCGGCATCGGATTTGGGAATGCTGATAGCGCTGGTTTCGAGTTTCCGCGATATCCCTGTAGACCCCGGCACAGTTATTATAGGTGAAGTAGGTTTGGGCGGCGAGATACGCTCTGCGCCACAAATGGAGGCGAGGATAAACGAAGCGGCCAGTTTAGGGTTTACACGCGTTGTTATACCAAAGCTTAAAAAACCTATCCCGGCGCCAAAGGGAATAAAAATTGAGGAAGTAAAAGACGCCGGGGAAGCGCTTGAGGTTTTGATCGGTTAGGTCTTATTTCCCCACCCACAAACATTCCCCACAACTCTCACAATCTCATCAATCCGGTGAGCATAGGTATGTTTTTCCAGCACCAGCTTTCGGCCTGCCTCGGCTATAGCTTCTCGTTCAGCCTCACACTCGATATAATACTCCGCAAGGTCTGCAACGTTATCGTCGTTATAAATAACCAGGTGTTTACGATCCTCGAAAAAGTCTTCAAGCCCTTCTGCGTTATCGGTAAATAACATGCTCCCTGTGCATAACCCCTCAAACACGCGCATGTTAAGGTCATTTTTAATAGCATTGTTAAACACGACCCTGGACTTGCAAAAGAAATCTGCCATCTCGCGCAAGAACAACCTGTCGTAACGCACATTCACGCGCTCGGCCACTTTTTGCAACAGGGCAACACGCCTCTCGTCAGTTAAGGAGCCTACGAAACCTAGATCATATTCTTTAGGGAAATCGGCTTTGCCATGGGTTTCCGGGTCGCACGCTAACGGTAGCCAGAAAACATTTTCAATGCCGTTTTCCTTAAACTCCGGGATATATTCACGCTGGGCCAAAAACACTATGTCAAAGTTTTTTGCCGTAGCAAGGTCTCTTTCAAAATGTACATGAGTATCTATAAGATATGCGGCTTTCGGGCAGGAAAGTTTTTCAAGCCCCACGGGCGCCTGGCCAAGCCCGGTTTCCACCCACAGAAAAAAATCCGGGTTAAACCCGCCTGGCAAACGCTCCAGCATAAAATCTGTTTCCACGGTAAGATCGGGCGTGTGTATGTCATGAGTTTTGGGCGCTTCCTTCATATTCTGAAGGTCCCATTTTTCTATTATTGCCGTTGTAATCTTGCATCCCACAGTAAGCACGCTATGCTTTTTTGCCATCGCTTTTTCAATATACGTCGCGGCGGTAAATGGCATAGAGGTGTATGACAATATGATATTTTTACCACCCGCCACATGCTTTGGCGCTTTTACCTTATCGGCCTTTATGCCAGGGCTTTTATCAAACACCACGCCAGATTCATAGGGGAACCACTCATACGCGCGTTTTATAGCCGAGTCCCATTTTTCTAAAAAGGCATCTATCGGGAAATATTTTCTAACTGTCTCCCGCCCTTTCGCGCCGATCGCCATAGCAAGGTTTTTGTCACCTAACAGTTTTTCAACATTTTTCCGCAAGCCCATAGCATCAACGTTTAGAAATCCGTCAACAGCGTCTGTTAATGGCGAGGTAGGGTTTGCGACGGAGACTACCGGCATGCCGGTTGCCATCGCCTCTAAAACGGCAAGGTTATATCCATCCTCCCAAGGGGGCATAGATGTGTTTAGCAGTAACCTGTTTTCGCGATATATTCTTTTCAAGTCATCCCAGTTTTTTGATGGCTGGCTCTCAGGTATCTCCGGATTCACACCCACCAGCAGGTTTGGCAATTCGCGCACTACCTCTTCCTGTATGGAATAGCCTGTCATAAGGTCACGCGATTTAATGCTGTTGCCCACCCGTATGGCGACATTTTTTTCGCCCGTATATCCGCCATATAGCGAAACATCTATGCCCGGCATGATAATTTCACCCGGTAGCCCCCAGTCATAGCGTTTTGTTTTGGAAATAAAAATGCAATAAACACCTGAGACCAAACTGCGAATCTGCGTTCTGTAATCATCAACAATTTCTGGCCTGCCGCCAAGTTGCGCTTCTGTTGAAAGCCTGTTGTGAAACACAAGCAGTTTGGGTATATTCAGGTTTTTCGTAACTATCAGGTCTTTTACGTTATGGGCCAAAACGATATCGTAGAATTTCGGTTCGCCGATCCGTTTTTGCATCTCGTCGCTTGAAACAGGATGAACGTTAGGGGTTAAAGGCCGCATGTTCTCATCCCACGACGTAAGCTGGGCGGGAGCCACATCAGGCGGGGCCACGTCGAACTCGTGCGGAAGTTTCGTTAGCAGTGAGAGATATGGCGTGTGCCAGTTAAATGTAAGAATTTTCATCTGCGCCCACACCTTTGCTCTGCAACCGTATCGATAATTGTTTTAAGGCTGTCTTTCAGCAGATAATTTTTGGCGACCCTCAAGCGGCCACTCTCCGCTATGGCTTTACGTTCATCCGGATGGTTTATGTAATGTTCGGCAAGCTCCCTTGCCTCATCTGGCGACTTGAAGCATACAAGGTCTTTTCCAATCTTAAAAACTTCACTATACGAACTGCGATATTCGGCCAGAACAAAACCGCCAACCGCCATAATCTCCAACATGCGTGACGGGATAACGTCTTGCTCGTAAATAGCCCCCGCATAGACGTTTATTTTAGAGCCGGAATATATAAGTGGAGCTTCGGCGCGATAGTCTGAAAAATCATGGACGATACCAGCTTCCGTGTTGGAGCCCAACTCACCAAAAACATGCAGATCGAAATCCGCAAGCGCTGACAAGAGTTGCAATCTTTTATTGTTGGAAACTTCATCACCAATCGCATATACCATCTCAGCTTTCGACATATTGGCAAGGGAGGGCACCCTTCTGTCACCCACGATATCGTCCCACACTTCAGGAACCCGCCACTCGGTAGGCGTCTCCATCTGGCGGGTGATAACCTGGCCAAATTCCCTGATCCACTCAAACAGCCTGTTTTTACCTTCCACTGGTATATCACGGCTCATAATGGCTTTACGCAAGGCGTTAGAGAGCGTCTCATACGTATTCAAGACAGGCGGCGGAACAACCAGACTTATGTCATACAAAGCCATACCCTCACCAGATGGTGGCTTAAAGCATTCAGAATCGACCGCCGATGGCAGGTAGACCACATTGCACACACCAAGTTTTTTATATCTTGAGACCTCGGCCACAGAGGCATGAAATAAACGGGTGTTATCCGGGATAAGGTCTCGGCGTAACAATAAATCGTACGTTGAAATATCTTCTGACCAAACGGCATAAGGAACCTCCATATTGCCAAGAGACTCAGAAAGATATGGGCAAAGATTTGTTGAAATTACAAAATCAGGATTAAACGCCCTTATTCTTCTTTCAAGATGTTGGGATAGTTTTTGCTCGCGCCCGAATGGAACGCTATCTACGGCATAGCCCATTTTTTCAAAAGCGGTGCCCCAGGCATCCGCCAGATAATGCCCTTTTAACACCATCACTTTACGTTCGCTGTAGAGTGTCGCAGACGTTTTTCGCTCAAGCCCTGAGAAAGGAAAGGGGTGCAACAAGTCAGGGTCTGCCGGCAGAGTTTCATCTGGCAGGAGGCGGGACAAACATCTTAAAGCCACAGCGGCAACGTCATTCAGCCCAACGGCCATGGCAAGCTCCGCCCGTTTTCTAACACCTCTCGCAAGCCATTCGTTCAACTTTCGCCTGTAAGGGTATGAAGATTTCTCCCCCGGCTTAACCTTTTCCACTATGGCGTAAAAAGACCAGTTGGCCTGGCTTATTCCCATTTCCGCAATTTCAAGGCCGGGAATGAGGGATATCATGTTTCGAAACGATGATTGCGTAAAAACGTGCGTGTGGGTTTTGTCTGCGTGTATCGTGTCAAATGCGTTATCGTCCGGTAGCACAAGCCCTATTACCCCACCTGTTTTCAAAATCCGTTTCCACTCCAGAAGCGTTTTGAGAGGGTCTATGTAATGCTCCAGGTTATGCCGCGCAATAACGTAGTCTAATTCACCGTCTGCGAACATATTCAGATCGTCGCCGGAAGCGTAGATATCCGCCTGTGACGCAATTCCTTTCTGGCTTGCCTTATCACCCACTTCGCCAGGAGCGATAAGGTCAACCCCTATGGCGTTTTGATGAGTTTTTGAGCCACCGCATCCTACGTCTATTCCCTTTCCCCTGACTATTGGAAGAACCGTCTCCGCCTCTGGATTTAACTCCCTGTGCGTAGTTTTCATCATAGTGTTTGCAAAGTTTAAAAGCAGTCTTGCGTCTTCATGGTTTTCGTTCGCCTCGTAAGCTAAATGCCATTCCATGAACCCCGTGCTTAATAACCCCGCTTGGTAATCACACATGCCAAGGTAGAACCAAACTTCCGCATACTCGTCAAACTGCGTTAAAGACTCTGCAAAAGCCTCACGGGCTTCATAATAGGATTTAAGGGAAAAAAGTATTTTCCCCAGCAAGTAATCAAACTCAAAAGATGTGCCGCTATTTTTTAGCGCTATTTCATACGCCGTTTGCAAATTTCCGTTTTGTGCATGATGTACTGCTTCCTCAAGCGCCACCAGTTTTTTGCTGTCAAGTTTTTCAGGTTCTACAGGGATATCGGAGAAATCGATATCCATAGATATGAACTGCTCTATAAGCTTTGATAGAACCGTCGGGGCATCTTCTGCTTTAACGTTTAAATCATTCATCGCCGATTTTGTGCAAGCCATTCCGTTTCTTTTACAAGTTCCTGAACCAGCAGAGTTTTACCTTCCAGCTTATAATTTTTCATGCAGGCTAAAACCCTGCCCGCCTCCCTTTTGTTAATCGACTCATGGTAATTAAACCTTGAGCCAGCCGAAGTTTTCTGCGCTACAACCATAACCGACCAGCGAGGCACGCATGGCCCTGTATAAACCGGTTCGAGAAACGGAATACGCTCGAATAAATTATCAAGGCTTGCCTGTGTGAACACATGATAGTGGGTAGAATCGAGTGAAATGGTATCTACCCATTCATGATCGGGAGTGATGACACCTAGCACACCACCTGGTTTTAACACCCGCCTCCACTCAAAAAGTGTTTTTATATAATCTTGATAATGCTCAAGGTTGTGGCGTGAAATTACATAATCAAGGGAGCTGTCTTCAAACATCGGCATGTAATCACCAGAAGCAACCACGTCGGCTCTCGATTCGACACCCGCCTGTCCGCCATATTTTCCAGCATCTCCTTCAGGAGTAAGGTCAACCCCTATGGCGCTTGGACATGTTTTGTTTCCGCCGCACCCAACATCCACCCCCCGTCCATCGCAAAGAACGCTCATCGCCTCACACTCCGGGTGAAGCGAATTTTCCTGAGTAATAAGGGCTCCTCGCAAAACCATCAGGGAATTATAAAGACTGGGCACATCTTTGTTTTCCAAAATTCGGTAAAGTGTTTCCCACAAAGAAACAGCCCGTTCAACCCGCCCCATGACATAACACGCAATGCCGCATAAAGCGGCGGCGTGCGGGTGATAAACGGCGACAGGTTCAAGAACCACACGGGCGTCATGAACAGCGCCTGCCCTTAAAGCTTCCTGCCCTTTTTGCAAAGCATCCGCCACATGAGCTGGCAGGCCGTCACAAGACGCGTTAACATCTTCTTTAGCAAGTAGCGGCGGGTCTTTTAAAATCTCGGCGATCAGGCCACCTGCAAAATCGCGAACATTATCCACAGAATCAGGAAACTTAACAGGTGGCGGATAAGCCCAGTTCATAAAACCTGCCCTATAAACATAATGCGCATCACACCATCTTGCAAATCACGGCATTTTTATTTAAAAAGCCTTTAGCTCCATCGCACAAAACCCGGCTCAATTCTGTCGAACATATCCGGATGGTTAGGAACCACTCGCACAGAATATCCGTATCTACCAGATTCCATCAACGGTATAGAACCTTTAAAAACCGCAACCCCGTCTTTCATGGTGTCAAACGACATGGCGGCAGGTTGTCCGTCGGTCATAGCGTCGTTAGTGTCAAGAGTTCCGTAATACGTTTCAACTTTCACGTTTTCAGGTTTCAACGCCCCCAACCGGACGGAAGCCGTGATCGTAAGCATGTTGCCCACACGAAGGTTTCCATTGTCGCTTCCCTCCTGAACGTCGGCAACAGAGATGTGGGGCCACTGCTCTTTCATTTTGTGTTTCCATTTTGTAAGCTCTTTTAGCCTTGCCCTGTTATTCGCCGCAAGTTCCTTCCAGCGGTCAGCACAGGGTAGATAGAAAAACATGGAGTAGTTGCGAACCATACGGTTAGTGTTAAAAACAGCATTTAGAGTGGACAAGGAAGACTTCATCATTTTGATCCAGTCCCTTGGCATATCATCACGCCTGCGGTTATAGAAAGTAGGCACTACCTCTTTCTCCAACAGATCATAAAGCGCTTTTGACTCTATCTGATCCTGCTCCTCGTAATTACCGCCATATTCCTCTCCACTTCCGATGGCCCAGCCCGTGTCTGGCCGATATCCCTCACACCACCATCCATCCAGAATGGATAGATTCAAGGCTCCATTGGCCGAAGCCTTCATGCCCGAAGTGCCGGAAGCCTCCATGGGTCTGCGAGGCGTATTAAGCCACACGTCCACGCCCTGAACAAGATATCTTGCAAGGCTTATATCGTAATTCTCGATAAAAACCACATGGGTTCTAAGATCTTCGTCACGAATCCAGTGGATTATGTTTTTTATAACAGTTTTCCCCTCATTATCCTTGGGATGGGCCTTGCCTGCTATCACGATCTGAACCGGTTTATCTATGTTGCACAGAATGCTTTTTAACCTGTCAAGATCGGAGAACAGCAGGTTGCCACGCTTGTAAGTTGCAAAACGGCGGGCAAAACCTATCGTTAAAGCGTCCGGGTGAAGCGCCTCGTCTGCCAATGCGATCTCCGTTGCAGGAGCATGACGCTTTGCAAGTTGCGACTTTAACATTCCACGACAAAACCCGACAAGGCGTTCCCTGCGGCGTTCATGTGTGCGCCAAAGCTCCGCGTCCGGTATATCGTGAATACGACGCCACACACTATCGTTAGCCGGTTCACTAACCCAGTGTTGCCCCAGGTACCTGTCAAAGAGATGCCACATATCGTCTGACAACCATGAGCGTATATGTACGCCATTCGTTATGGCGCGAATCGGAACATCGTGGGTATCCAACCCTTCATACATGCTGTTCCACAGCCCCTTCGAAACTTCGCTATGCAGTTTCGAAACCCCGTTGGTAAAAGAGGAGTGGCTTATGGCAAGCACGGTCATGGAAAAAGGCTCATGAGCGTCATCCGCATTCTGCCGCCCCAAGGAGAGAAATTCGTGTTCCGAAAGCCCGACATCATGCATGTAACCGTTAAAATATTTATGCATCAGGTCTGCGCCGAACATGTCGTTACCGGCCGGAACGGGAGTGTGAGTCGTGAACACCGATGAGGCGATAACGTCTTCCCTCGCCTCAGCGAAAGTCAACCCGTCTTCGGCCATATGATTTTTAATTCTCTCAAGCGCAAGAAAAGCCGAATGCCCCTCGTTCATATGAAAAACGGTGACGTCCAACCCAAGGGCGCGTAACGCCATAACGCCACCCATGCCGAGGACTATCTCCTGTTTAATACGCATTTCTATATCGCCACCGTAAAGCTGGTATGTAATCGTTCTGTCTTCAGCGCTATTCTCAGGAACGTTCGTATCTAAAAGATAAAGAGGGGTTCTGCCAACCTGCGCCCGCCAGATTTTTGCGGTAACGTTTCTGCCTGGGTATGGAACTTCAATTTTTATCTCGGAGCCGTCGTCATTCCGCTCAGGGAAGATAGGCATGTTGTAAAAGTCGTTATCAGGATAAAATTCCTGTTGCCATCCGTCCGGGTTCAGATACTGCTTAAAGTAGCCTTTTTGATATAAAAGCCCTACACCTACAAGCGGAAGGCCCAAATCGGAAGATGATTTCAAATGGTCGCCTGCCAAAACGCCAAGCCCGCCCGAATATATCGGCAAGCACTCGTTTATTCCGAATTCCGCTGAAAAATAGGCTATTTTTATATCACCGACCTTGGCCTGGTGCGCCTTCTGGAACCAGAAAGATGACTCCATATATTCCGTATGTGCATATAGCACACGATCCATATGAGTGGTAAAACCGTCATCCTCGGCAAGCTGATTAAGCTTGGACTGGCTTATGAGACCAAGCAGTTTTACAGGGTTATGCCCTACCTCTTCCCAAAGCGCGAGATCAAGCCTGCGCCAAAGACCTACAGCATCCGGGTACCATGTCCACCAAAGATTTTTGGCAAGGCCGGCCAACGGCCTTAAGCGTTCCGGCAGTGACGGGTGAACCATATACTGCTTTATCTGGCGCATATTATAAAAACCTCCGCAAATTAGCCATGCATGTCATGACATTTAAATACTGTTTAATTTACCGAACATCATCCTGACGTCACCAAAAAACGTTCCTGGTGCATTTTCTGATCGGCGGCGATTGACACTTTTATATCAAGCTCCCCCTCAAGGCTGTCAAGATACTCCGACTCCTCGTCGAATAAAAGATCGGCCACGCCGGGAGAAACAACGCACTTGATGCTCTTTCCACCCTCAAGGTCTCCTGCCACGCGCCTTATTTCACGGTAAAGCTCGTGCAATACCGTAGCGTGCGATTTTACGGCTCCGCGCCCGTCGCAGTAGGGGCAGGTTGTGGACAATGTGCGAAGAAGCGATTCCCGCACACGTTTTCTGGTCATTTCCACAAGACCCAACTCCGAGATCTTAAGAATGTTGGTTCTTGACCTGTCATTTTTTAACGCCTGTTCGAGCGCCGAATATACTTTTTCCTTGCTCTCGTCGCGTTCCATGTCTATCAGGTCAAGAATTATCAGCCCACCTATGTTACGAAGGCGCAACTGATATACGATCTCTTTTACCGCCTCAAGGTTCGTTTGCAAAATAGTATCTTCCGGGCTGTGAGCCCCAACAAACTTGCCGGTGTTAACATCTATGGCGGTGAGCGCTTCGGTTTGGTCTACCACTATATATCCGCCCGACTTGAGCCAGACCTTTCTGCCCAAAGCGCGTTCAATCTCAATTTCAACGCCATAGGCGTCGAAAATAGGCTCTTTGCCTACATAAAGCTCTAGTTTGTCAACGGTATCGGGCAGATAAGATTTACAAAAAGCCACGGTACGGTCATATTCATCTTTATCATCAATGATAACGCTCAAGGACTCGCTCGGAAAAAGATCACGTATGGAACGCTGAACCATATTCAAATCAGCGTAAATCAGTTCAGGCGAACTTGCGTCGTTGTATCTGCCGGCGATTGATGACCAAAGCTTGTCCAAAAACTCTATGTCACGTTTAAAATCGACTTCCCTCTTCCCTTCCGCCGCAGTTCTTATGATGTAACCCGCCCCGTTATCCTTTAGCCCTTTGAGCGCTTCCTTTAACCTTTTTTTCTCCTCTTCACTCTCAATCCTGCGCGATACACCTACCTGGTCTACCGTTGGCATATACACAAGGTAGCGCCCCGGAAGGGTTATATAGCCTGTTATTCTTGCCCCCTTGGCCGCCATAGGGTCCTTTGAAACCTGTACCATGATCTCGGAACCTTCTTGCAGGATGTCTTCTATATGATGCGAATGTTCCTGACGTGAAACTGGTGCGGCAAGGTCTATTTTTGTGTCTTCATCAACGGTTGAATCGTCATTTAGCGTTAAATGCTCAAAGCCGCTTGATGTCGGGTCGATATCCGCAACATACAGAAAGCCTGCCTTGGGGAGCCCTATATCTACAAACGCTACCTGCATTCCGGGCAAAACCTTGGTAACACGTCCTTTGTATATATTACCTACAAGCCCCTGGTCGGACTTAAGCTCGATAAAAAGCTCGGTAATCGCGTTGTTTTCCCAAAGGGCTACGCGGGTTTCCCGTGACGTTACATTGCAAATTATTTTCGACGGCATATTTTCTCAAACCACTGTTATTTCTACTTTTCAAGGAATTCTAGCACATGCCGTTATAATTTCGCATACATTATAATAGTTCGGCACCGATTCAACAGTTTAAGGAGCGCTGTTTTATGACAGTTTATACAGGGTCGTTTGCTATCCACTCCAATGGCTTTACCGATATAATCGACATATCACGAGAGGTTGAATCAGAGGTCAAACGCTCCGGGATTAACGTAGGCATAGCTCTGGTTTTTGTCCCGGGTTCCACCGCCGGGATTACTTCCATAGAATTTGAGCCTGGTGCCACAGGGGATTTCAAAGCTGCGTTAGAGCGGATGATGCCTGGAGATATTCATTACGACCACGATGCAAGATGGGGTGACGGCAACGGTTTTTCACATGTCCGAGCCGCCATACTCGGTTCATCCTTTGCTGTTCCGTTTTCAGATAAACATCTCATTTTGGGAACATGGCAACAGATCGTGCTGGTAGATTTTGATAACAGGGAAAGACAACGTAAAGTGATTGTGCAGGTGCAGGGAGATTAACGCAAGCACCTAGATAAACCTCCCTTTTTTAAACGCTTTTTCAAGTATCTTTTTAATTTCCATGTTTTTGCCCGCAAACTCCACGGCGGATTTACCATTTTTGTCACGAATGCTTAAATCGGCCCCGTGATTTAAAAGCAATTTAATAACCTCCGCATGCCCCCAGGCCACGGCACGCATAAGCGCGGTCCTGCCATTTTTATCAAGAGCGTTCACGCTAACCCCTCTTTTTAAAAGCGCCGTTACCGTATCTACATTTCCTGAGTGGGCGGCAAACATAAGCGTAGTCCTGCCACCGCTGTTAGTTGCATGCACATCCGCGCCAGCTTTTAACAACGCAAAAACAATTTCGGTATAGCTCTTTTTTGCCGCCATCATAAGTGACGTGCCGCCTCCGCTATCCTTTGCGTCAACTTTTGCACCACGGCTCAAAAGAAGCCTGACCGATTCTGCTTTCCCAACATGCGTTGCGGCATAAAGGGCAGTAAAACCGTTTGCATCACTTGCCTCAAGCAACGCCCCGGAATCTAAAAGTATGTTCATGATTTCAATTTTGCCCAAGGCCGCCGCCCACATAAGCGGGGCCTCCCCTTTACGGTTAAGAACGTTCGGATCAGCCCCCTGCCCTATAAGCGTTCTAACAGTGGAAGCGTCTCCTGCCATAACTGCACGCAGAAGCTCCATGCCGTGCTGTTGTGCAAAACCTGTGTGAGTGCCTGCAAGCGTAAACAAACAGAAAAACGCCACTGTTTTTATCACTGAAAATCGTATCGTTTTCATAACCTGACAACCATCCCGTCCTCGCCAACCACGATATCACCATCGTACCCGGCGGAGCGCATGATGTCAGCTATTTTCGACGTATCGATTTCCGGGTAAAAATGGGTCAGGATTATTTTTTTCACGCAAGAGCGCACACCCGCTTTTGCCACGCCAGAGGGGGTCATATGCCCTTCCATTTCCATATCATCGGGAAAGGAACACTCCACAAGCAAAACGTCGGCAGAATCGGCCAGCGCAACCAGGTTGTCACAATAACCGGTATCACCTGAATAGGAAAAAACAGCCCCATCATGCGTTTCAAACCTGTATCCAACGGCATTGGCCCCATGTAGCATTGGCAGGGATTTTATCGTAATTCCAGGAAGCGCCCACTCAGCCGCAGATACCTCGTCTATTTTTATCTGGTAGTCGTCAGATAAAATCCAGTCGCCATACACTTCCATCAGTTTCTCAAAAACTTTTGAAAACCCGACGGGGGCCACTATCTTGACATCACGTTTTTCGCCTTTAAAGCAGTTTTTATAGCTGAACAAATAAAAAACGATATCGGCAGAATGGTCAAGGTGGTGGTGCGTTAAAATAATTGCATCAAGGTTAAAAGGGGTAATGCCAGCCTTCACCATCCTGTTTAGCGCCCCGGGCCCAGGGTCTAAAAGGAACCTCTGCCCGGCAATGGAAAGAAAATAACAGGCAGGCGTTCTATCCTGAACGGGAGATGTCGTCCCGGTTCCAAGAAGAGTAAGTTCCATCACCACTATGAGAGGATCTGGCTTAAGCTTCCGGTGTGATAGTTGCCTGATAAAAACTGGTCGGAATTTAAAATGCGCTGGTTTAACTCTATGGTTGTTTCTATTCCGCCTATATGCAGTTCAGACAAGATCCTGTTCATTTTGGCGATCGCCTCTTCCCTGTCTATCCCGTGTACCACAAGTTTTGCAACCAGCGAGTCGTAATAAGGTGTGACGACATATTCGTTATACAACGCCGTATCCACACGCACTCCGGGGCCACCGGGGATGTTAAGCCCCGTAACCATACCCGCACTGGGAATAAACTTGAATGAGTCCTCGGCGTTTATCCTGCATTCGATACTGTGGCCGTATATGCGAATATCATCCTGCGTAAACCTCAGCTTTTCGCCATCCGCTATTCTTATCTGCTCTTTTACAAGGTCTAAGCCCGTTACGCATTCGGTCACGGTATGTTCTACCTGAATCCTGGTATTCATCTCGATAAAATAAAATTTCCAGTCTTTATCTACAAGGAACTCTACGGTTCCAAGGCTTCGATAGCCTATACCGCAGGCGATAGTTATGGCGGCGTCTACCATGGCGGAACGGGTTTCTGAAGGCAATTTAACCGACGGCGTTTCCTCTATCACCTTCTGGTGGCGGCGCTGTATAGAGCAATCACGCTCCCCTAAATGGATGACGGAGCCATAAGAATCCGCCATGATCTGAATTTCTACATGTTTGGGGTTTTCAATATATTTTTCTATATAAACGCTTGGATCGCCAAAAGCGTTTGCCGCTTCAGCTCTCACCGTGTCAAAAGATTTTGTAAGCTCCTGATCCGACCACACAATCCGCATTCCACGCCCCCCGCCACCGGAGGAAGCCTTGAGCATAACAGGATACACGGCTTCATTGGCTGAAGCGATGGCGTCGTCCAAAGATTCAACGCTCTCCTTGGAGCCTGGAATCACGGGGACGCCAAGCGAGCGCGCCATATCTCTTGCGGCCGATTTGTTACCCATTTGGGCGATATGGTCAGGCGTGGGGCCAATAAAAGTTATTTTGCTCGATTCGCACACATCGGCAAAACCTGCATTCTCCGCAAGATATCCGTAGCCTGGGTGGATGGCGTCTACATCCGTTACCTCGGCGGCGCTTATAACCGCAGGAATGTTAAGATAGCTTTTGTCACTCTGCGGCGGCCCGATACAAACGGACTGATCTGCAAATCTTACATGCAAAGCCCGTTCATCGGCCGTGGAATGGACGGCGACAGTCGCTATGCCAAGTTCCTTGCACGCACGAATAATCCTGATTGCAATTTCACCACGGTTGGCTATAAGTATTTTTTTGAACATTGATTGAAAAACCGAAAAAAAGAGTTGTCCTCCACAAAGGGAGAGCTAGCTTATATCTATTTCAAACAGCGGCTCACCAAACTCCACAGGTTTACCGCTTTCAGAGAACACTTTTACAATTTTACCGTTCACTTCGCTTTCGATCTCGTTCATAAGTTTCATCGCTTCAATAATACACAAGGCCTGCCCTTTACGAACGAGGTCTCCCTCTTCCACAAAAGGACGAGCGGTTGGCGAAGAAGAGCGGTAAAATGTGCCGACCATCGGTGCCTTTGTGACATGCAAGCCAACAGCGCTGGCCACACTCTCCTCAACCGGCACAGCCGCCGGAGCAACCGGTTCAAGCTCAGGCGCTGGTAACGCCCTATATGCCACTTGCGGCCCTTCTTCTTTTTTAAGACGAACCTTTACGCCGTCTCTCTCAAGCTCAAGCTCGTTAATTTCGCTGTTTTCAAACAGGCGAATAAGTTTTTTTAACTCGGGAAGATCCATACCTACTCTTTTTCCTGACCCTGCTTTGCAGACGCAATTTAGAATTCAACTTATCAAACGAGCGGCTATTTTATACATATCTTGCCCTAATTGGAAGAAAATCCGCTTTTATTACACATTTACGGCACTTTCTTGACGTTTTTCAAATGGCCCGCATTTTGCTTCCTTAACTGAATACAGAAGGAATGAATACTATTTTGCCTATTGGAGGAAGTTTTGTTGTAGACTTCTTCACCCGATTAACATGGGTAAGTAAAAGTTAAAGGTTTTTCGTCCAAACCCGAAAACAATTGTTTTATACGGTATAACGAGATAAACATAGGCAGTCAGCCTGAGTCAGGAAATGAGCAAGCGTACGGCAGAAGAAGTCTTGAGTGGGAAGGCGAAGGAGGTAACAGCTTCGCCGGTTTCTGGTACCGCCAGAGAAAACTCCGGAACACCTAAACGTGTAGCAATAGTCGGTAAATACCATAATACCCATACACCACATCCACTGCGTATTCTCGGCAAGATTATCACGCTGATATTTATCACCGAGACGATAATCATGATGTTTTTGGCATCGTTCACAACGCCTGATACGCCGTTTATGTGGCTTGCGGACGCGCTCATTCTCACAGTCAT